>CALLIQ010000453.1 GCA_938008925.1 uncultured Acidimicrobiales bacterium | reverse complement strand
AACGCGTCGAAGGACTTCTGGGTGGACGCTCGATGATCACGACACCTGCCACGCCGACGCCGAGCCCCTTCGAGGTCGAAGCGTTCGACCACTACTGGGCGATGTGGAACGAGCACGATTTGGGCGCGGTGCGTTCGCATCTCGATCGCGCGGTCACCGAAGACTTCGTGTTCTGCGATCCGATCCACTTCCACGTCGGACGAGACGCGCTCGAGAAGAACGTCCGTGAACTACGCACCGAGCACCCCCTCGCAGAGATCCGAGTCAGATCCGGGGTCGACAACCATCACAACCGGTACCGATACCAATGGCACTTCAGGCTGGATGACCAGATCCTGATCAAGGGTCTCGACGTCGCCACCGTTTCGGACAGCGGGCTGATCGAACGGATCGACGGCTTCTTCGGGCCACTCCCGCCCGACATATGATCCGACCGGTCCGATACGAGCCGGTGACGGGGGGAGCAGATGCGGGCGTTCCTGTCGTTGCTTCGGCGACTCGCGGCGGCGATTCTCGTGTCTACCTTCACGATCTCGATGCTGATCGAGATCTCGATACCTGGCGGGTTCCGCAGCACGGTCTTCCCGCTCGGGCTTCCGCCACCGGGCAGCCGGTCGGCGCGTCAGCAACAGATCGTCGACATCTACTCCCTCGACGACAACATGATCGTGCGGTGGCTCAAGTGGCTCGCCAGCGCGCTCCAGGGTGATCTCGGTCGGTCGAGCCAACGCGCCGGGGCCGACGTCGTCGACCTCATGGCACCGCGGTTTCCGATCTCGATCCAAATCATGTTGTTCGCTGCGGTGCTGGCGGTGTGCGTTGGCATTCCGCTCGGAGTGCTCGCGGCCATGTGGCGAGATCGCCTGGGTGGACGCGTGCTCGACGTGTTCATCGGGCTGTTCCAGTCGTTCCCTGCATTCGTGTCACCCGTGCTGCTCATCTGGCTCTTCGCCGTCCAGTTGAAGTGGCTGCCAGCGGCTGGCTGGGTGCGGATCAGCGACTCGATCACCGGCAACCTCAAAGGGCTGCTCTTGCCGGGCACAACGCTGGCCCTGGTCGAGATCGGCTTCGTCGCCCGGGTCATCAAGTCCGACATCGTGACGGTCCTGCAGATGGACTACATCACCGCCGCGGTCGCAAAGGGACTGTCGCCGGTGCACGTGATGTTCCGGCATGCGCTTCGCCCGGCATCGCTCGGGTTGCTCAACGTGCTCGGGCTCAGCATCGGGTCGCTGCTCGGCGGCGCGTTCATCATCGAGTTCATCTTCGGGATCGGGGCCCTCGGCGGGCTGTTCATCGGTGCGATGTTCACCCGAGATCTGCATCTCGCGCTCGCCACGACCGTCTACGTGGCGTCGGTCTTCGTGATCCTCAACGCACTCGTCGACCTGCTCATGTACGCAGCCGATCCTCGAATCCGCGAGACCCGATAGACGCAAGGCCTCGTGAGCGAAGCGGCGGCTGGGTCCCGATCTAGTCGGAAGCGAGGGCAGCGGCTTCGAAGACCGAGAGAACCGAGTCCCACCCGCTCTCATAGCCGCCCCGCACGGCATCGCCCTGAGACGGTCCGAGTTCTTCCCACTCGCGGTGCTCGAGTTCGACCTGTGTTCCACCGTCTTCGGTTGGGATGAAGCGAACCTCGAGGATGGTCGCGGCGTCGGGTTCTACTGAGGGATGCCACGCCACGACGAATCGGTGAGGCGGGTCCCATGCGATCACATCGGCCCAGGGGTGTTCACCACCGTTCTTGGTCACCTCGATCACCCGGCCCCCGACGCGCGGTTCGAAGCGAACGTCGACAGCGTCGGCCTCGGCGATCGAGTGCGAGGCCAGTGGCCACCACGTTCCGATGCGTGCGGTGAAGAGGTCGAACGCTCGCTGGGGCTCGATGGGAACGGTGCGGGTCTTGCGCACCGGCTCGATCGGTCGCTCGGATCGTCTCATCGATCGTGCTCCTTGTTCGCTGCCTCGGAGAAGTTGTCGAGGACGTCGTCCCAGAGCGTGTCGACCCAGGTTCTCAGCTCGGACACCCCGGTGGGGTCGACCCGGTAGATCTGGCGAGCACCGTCGGGGACTGAGGTGACCAGGCTCGCTTCCCGCAGTGTCTTCAGATGCTGCGAGACGGCGGGCTGAGAGATCGGCACGCGATCGGTCAGCTCCCTGACCGACGATGGCGCTTCTCGAACGAGCTCGAAGATCGACCGTCTCGTCGGATCGGCGAGAGCGACGAGTTGGGAACCGACATCCACGAGCTGATCATCATGTGGAACTTATGATAAGTCAACACCTATGACTCGGACGGCGCGGCCTGAGTCCTCGGTCAGGGTGGCCTCTTCGCGAGGTCAACAGTTGATCGTCACGGTGTTGCTGACCTCGACGTAGTAGCTGCCGCCCCACGACTCGAGAACGACGCTGTAGGTGCCGGCGAGCCAGTACCGGTACTGCGTCTCGCCGGCGGCATTGCGACCGAGCACCTGGAATCCATCTGCATCCGTGATGACCCATGTGAGGTCGTCGCCGACCTCGCCGGTCCGGAACACGCCGCACCCGTCGGTGTGAACCTCGAGCGTGTAGAGGTCGGTCAGGTCGGCCGGCACTTCTTCCTCAGCGGGCGGCTCGACCGGAATCGGCTCGAGCGGAACCGGCTCCAGGTCGAACTCGAACAGACCCTCTTCAGGCTCGTCTGCCGATTGTGTCTCGGTCTCGATGAACATGACGGTCACGGAGTTGTTCGTCATGTCGTTGTCGCCGCTCACCTGCGTGTCGGCGCTCTCTGCGGTGAAGGTCACGGTGGAGTCCTCGCCGTGAAACACGCCTTCGATGGCAACGTCGAGCATGTGAGTGTCGGTCGTGCCCTCTTCGTCCGATTCGGCCTCGATTGGGGCGCAAAGGATCTCGGACTGGTTCTCGAAGCAGGCGACGTTGCTCTCGCTGAGGGCCATGTCGCGTCCGAGGTCGACTCGGATGAACGGCGACCGCGCTCGGTCTTCCCCGACCGAGCGAACCTGCACCGTGACCGTCACAGACTCATCGGCCGGCTCTCCCTTCGACACCGTCAATTCGAGGTCGAAGTCGCTCTCGTCGGGACCTGGCGCTTGGTCGGCTGAGGCCAGGCTGGCAACAGGTTCGACAGGCGGTGCACTGATGAGGGTGTCTTCTTCGGTGGCCTCATCGCCGACGAGGCCCCCGCACGCCGCTGTCCCCATGGCCAGAACCCCGATGAGGACCGCTGACTTGTGACGAACCGACCTGCCCATGCATTTGGATTCGACGTCGACTGGCGTCATCTTGAGCGCGACCGAGTCGGGGTCATCGGCCCGCCACCGCACGGCCGCTCGAACATCTTGCAGATGTGCGGAGAGTGATGGCGCACCGGACGCCTGCACGTTGCGGCAAGCCCTGGACGCTGGCGCTACTCGCCGGCGAGGTGGACGCTGTCCGCCGTACCGACGAAAGGCACTCCGTTCGTGCCGTAGGCGTAGGTGATGAGCCCGATGTAGACCGATTCACCAAAGCCTGGGCTCGATCCGGGCAGGAGACCGGTGCCGCGATAGAGCTGCCAGACATCGTTGGCCGGATCGCCGAGGTTCGGTGTCTGCCAGTAGACGTACATCGTCCCGTCGGCGTTGCCGACGATGCGGATGTCGGCTCGTCCGTCGGGCACCGTGTTGGCCCCGATGTCGTTCACGCTCGAGCTGCCGTTCACGGTGTTCTTGCCCTCGATCGTGAACCGGGTGCTGCCTCGGTGGCCGACGACGATGTGGGCGCTGCTCGCCTCGTCGAGATCGGCCGAGTGCACCTGCACGCCGGAGAAGATGTACGACGAACCGGCGGGTTCCGGGGCCACTTGCGAATCGGCGATCGTGCCGATGCCGATGTTGCGAACGACGTAGTCGAACGGGAAGGTCACGAGCTTGGCGTCGAGTCGGCCCTGGTCGCCGTGGAAGTGAAGCGTGACGTTGCCGGTGTTGTCGGTCAGTTCCGCTCGATAGCGGCCGTCGACCCGGCCGACCACGGGCAGAGCCTCGGGCCGGGCCGTGGTGTAGCCGAGGAGCGGACCGGTGCCGTCGAAGGTGTCCGTGACCAGGCCATCGCCGGTGGGGTCGTCGCCACCATCCGTCGGCCCGTCATCGCTCGGCAGCGGGTTCGCGTCGATGAACTCGGGAGCGTTGGAGATCAGCAGGATGAGCTCGGCCCGGCCGTTGCCGTCGGCGAGGTAGCCGTTCCAGAACGCCGCACCCTCGGCATCGGGCTGACGCCCGAGCACGTTCGGGTAGACGGCATTGACGAACTCCTCGTCCGTCGTGTCGTCGCCGTAGAGCGAACGGAACTCGTCGCCGGTTGCGAAGAAGTTGGCGATTCGGCGGGTGCTCCACTCGCCCGAGTCGTACTGCTCGATCCAATAGACCACGCCATCCACGTCGGGCTGGCGATTGAACACCGCCTGATAGAGGCGGATCACGACCGAGTGCTCGGGCGTGAGCTCCGGATTGGCGATCACGTCCTCGTAGGTCTGCGCCGAACTCACCTGGGGAATCGCGACGACGCTGGTGGCGGCGATGGCGAAGGCGGCGATGGTCTTGGTGAACCGGTTCACGGTTGCTCCTCGAACTCAGGTTGCGTGGCGGCCCCGCACGTCGCCACAGCGATGCGGAGCATCGAGATCAACGGAGCCGTTCAAGCGTTGTCGACCAACGGCCCTGACTTCTTGAGGCGCCCGGAATGGTCGATGAGCTGACGTCGGGTCACGAAGCTCTCAGGTCGCGCTGGTTCGATGTCGATGCTTCTGAACATGGGCTCATCGGCTTCTCTCCTTCGACGTCTCGTCCCACTCGCGCTGCTCGCTTCGGTCGTGGGCGTCGCCGGATTCACCGCTCGGGCGCAGGGCTACATCCTCGCTGCGGATCCCGACATCACCGTCCTGTTCATCGGCAACAGCCACACCCATGTCAACGACGTGCCCGGCTCGGTGGTGGAGCTCGCAGCCGCGAATGGCGTGATCGTCGACGTCGAGGTGATCGCCCCCGGCGGCTACACGCTTCGTCGACACGCAGCCGATGCCAATGTGCAGGCTGCGCTCGCCAGCGGCGACTACGACGTCGTCGTGATCCAAGAACAGTCGCAGAAGCCCGCCCACCACTCCGACTTCATTCGCGAGACCGCGCCGGCGGCCGATGCGATGGCGCGCACGGCGAACGCCAGCGACACCCGGATCGTCTACTACCAGACCTGGGGGCGTCGAGACGGCGACCTCTACACCGGCCACGCCACCTTCGGTGAGATGCAGTCGGCGCTGACCAATGCCTACGACACCCTGGCCACCGACACGGGTGGCACCGTCGCACCGGTGGGTGAGACTTGGCGCTACGTCCGCGACGTCGCGCCGCACATCGAACTCTTCGACGCCGACGGCAACCACGCCGCCGCGCCCGGCAGCTACCTCGCCGCGATCGTGTTGACCGAGACGATCGTCGAGATCGATCTCGTCGAGGCACCCGCCGTCGGATCGATCGACGACGACCTGGCCGGCTTCTTGCTCAACTACGCCAACTTCGCCCCGACGAGCTGACGCGTGGACTCACCCGGTGGTCTCACCCGCTGGTGATTCTGGTCAGCGATGCGACGGGTACTCCCGCTCGATCGGCCGTGCTGATGAGCCGCTG
>CALLIQ010000452.1 GCA_938008925.1 uncultured Acidimicrobiales bacterium | reverse complement strand
GTCACGCCGGCCTCTTGGACATCACGGCCGCGCACGATGGTGCGGGCGAGCGAGTCGTCGAGGGTTGGCGAGAAGTCCTGCACCGTGCCGGCGCCAGGCGCAGCGGCGGTTTCAGCCGCAACGGCGTGGTGTCCAAAGCTGAGCAGCTTCGGGCCGTCGCCGCTGTCGAGCGTCGAATCCTCGAGGAGCGAGCCGCCCCACTGGATGCGAGTCATCGACCACTGGCCATCGCCGGGCGTGACCGTCATGCAGTTCGCCACGAACGGAAGGTCCATCCGTGCGGCGACCTGGGCCATGACTTCGTTGCCTCGGCTCGTGCCAACAGCCATGACGGCAGTCGGCGATGCGGCTGCGATCAGCTGGACGACACTTTCGCCGTAGGCCTCGGGGCCGAAGTCGGTGAGGATCGGCGCCGTGACGTTGTGGACGACGGCGGCACCGCCAGCAGCTGCCTGGCCAGCGAGGTCAAGTGCGCCCTCGCCGATCAGTGCGGCGTGGATGTCGGCACCCATGTCGCCGGCGAGCGTGCGAGCCGCAGTGAGCGCCTCGTCGTTCGCTTCGGACCACTTGCCGCGGTCGTGTTCGAGGATTACGAGCAGTGTCACGATGCTTCTCCAGGGAGCGAGGGATGAGCGACCCGGCTGAGGTGTCCGCAGAGCAGCCCGAGCGCAGCGAAGCTGCGATTGCGAATCAAGACAGCACTCCGATCTCTTCGAGGAGATCGACGATTGCGACGGCGGCCGATTCGTCGGTGCCGAGGATCTCGGTGTTGCTCGCCTGCTCAGGCGGACGATGCAGCGTGACGAGACCTTGGCCGCCAGCGGCTGCGTCGATCTCGGCGCTGTTCATCTCGACCTTCTTCGAGGCGAGACGTCCCTTCATCGTGGGGTATCGAGGCAGGTTGATGCCTTCGAGGATGCCGAGCACCGCAGGGGTGGGAACCTCGTAGACCTCGAAGCCGCCGTCGATGGCACGCTTAGCGGTGACCGAACCTTCGCCGGGTTCGATGCCCTTGATGCCGTTGACGATCGGACGGCTCAGCTTGTGGGCGACGCGGACGCCGACCTGGAAGCCGCCGCTGTCGGCGCTCTCGTTGCCCATGAAGATGAGGTCGAACGGCGCGCCGTTCGCTTCCTCAGCCTGCTGGATTGCCTCGGTGAGTGCGGTGGCGGTGCGCTGGGGGTCCCAAGCGCTGCCATCGGTCGGCACGAGGATGATGTTGTGGGCGCCGACGCTGGCGGCGTAGCGCAGTTGCTCTTCGGCTTCGACCGGACCGAGCGTCAGCACGGTGACTTCGCCACCGTCGCGTTCGCTGATCTGGACGGCTTCTTCGAGCGCGCACTCTTCGTGCGGGCTCGTGGTGAAGCCGAGGTGAGCCGCATCGACGGCCATGCCATCGTCGGTCACATTGATCTTGGCTCCCGGTGCCGGGACCCGTTTCACACAAACAAGAATTTTCACGAGACGTTCTCCGTTCTGTGCGTGCTCAGCCGCCGTGCTGCGGCTGAGCACTCAAATTTCGGGTGAGGGGCGGTTGGGAATCAGCCTTTGAGGCGGGTGTCTTCGGGGTCGAACGCCGAGCCGGTGGTGGCGACGATCGTGGCCGGGAACATCTCGTTCATGTACATGACCTTGAACGTGTTGCCGATCTCGGCCATCTCGACGGGCAGGTAACCCAGGCACAGGAACTTGCCGTAGCTCGGACCGTTGCCGGCCGTCGTCACGACGCTCACGCGGCCATGGCTGTCGGTGATGCGCTCGCCGTCGTCGGTGAGGATCGGAGCGTTGCCGCCCTGGATGTAGCGCTTGCGGCCCTGGCTATCGGTGAGATCTTCGATGGCGAGGGTGCACATGACGGCGGCAGGGCCGGCTTCGCGTGCGGCCAGGTAGGCCTCCTTGCCGATGAAGTCCGCAGCCTTGACCTTGGGGCGAGCCAGGCCAGCTTCGACCGGGTTGTACTCGGACTCGAGCTCGGCGCCCATCAGGCGGTAGCCCTTCTCGACGCGACCACCGACGGCGTAGACGCCAGCACCGGTCGGGCGCAGGCCGTGGCCTTCGCCGGCAGCGGCGATTGCTTCCCAGACGGCGGGGCCGTCGGCCCAGGGGATGTAGATCTCCCAGCCGGTATCGCCCACGTAGCTGATGCGGAAGATATCGACATCAACGCCAGCGACCTGGATGGAGCGCACCGAGCCATACGGCGAACCCTCGTGGCTGAGGTCGGCATCGGTGAGCTGGCCAAGGATCGCCGGAGCGTTCGGGCCCCAGAGACCGATGGTCACGTAGTCCTCGGTCGCGTTGTGGAAGGTCACCGAACCGTCGGTCGGCATGTACTTCTTGATCCATGCTTCGTCGCGGCCGCCGTCGAAGGCGCCGGTGACGACTCGGATGTGATCCTCGCCGAGGCGCAGCATCGTGAGGTCGGAGTGGAAGCCACCGTCTGGTGTGAGCCACGGGGTGTAGGTGCTCGTGCCGACGGGCTTGTCGACCTTGTTGACCGAGAGGTACTCGGCGAAGGCGACGGCGCCTGGACCGGTGAGGTCGAAGATCTGGAAGGCGGTGAGGTCGATCATGCCGGCGTTCTCACGCAGGTTGAGGTGCTCGGCGTCGATGATCGGGCTCCACCAGCGGTTGTCCCACTCGACTTCGCGTTCGGTCAGGCCGTACTTCTCGACGAGGTCGGCGTTGCTCGTGTACCAGTGGGGGCGTTCCCAGACACGGGCGGTGAAGTACTCGGCGCCGGCGCCATCGGTGAGTGTCTTGAGGCTGGATTCCTTGAGGCCGCGGCGGCTTTCCCACTGCTCGCTTGGGTGGACGATGCCGTAGGTCTTGATGAAGTGCTCATCGGCGCGGGCCCAGATGTGCTCGTCGCTCTTCTCGTCGGCGTAGAAGCGGCTGATGTCGCTGGCGTGTGGGTCGATGACGCGGGGGTAGCCGTAGGTCATCCACTCGGCGACGACCTGCGCCATGCCGGGGCCTTCCTTGACCCAGACGGCAGCGGCGGACCACAGGTTGCGGACGTCGGGCAGCTCGCCGAGGCATGGCATCGCGTCGGGGGTGAGCGACAGCAGACCGTTGATGGCGTACTTGATCTCAGCGTCGCCGAGCATGTCCATCAGCTCGATGGCGGTTTCCATCTGCGGATCGAAGTCGTCCTGGGTGAACGGCATCTCGGTCGGGGAGAGGGCGGCCTCTTCGTTCGACGGGATCTCGTCGGGGTGGTGCAGGATCGCACGGTGGCCATAGGAGCCAACTTCCATCGAGCCAGCCGACTGGCGCTCGTAGCAGAAGGTGTCCATGTCACGAACGATCGGGTAGCCGATCTCGTTGTTCGTTTCGACGAGCACGTCCATCGGGCCGACGTCGGCCATCTGGTGCACGGCGGGCACGAGGGGGATGTAGGTGTCGGCCATGTTGGCGATGCGGTTCGACCAGACACCGCAGGCGATGACGACGTATTCCGCTTCGATCGTGCCCTTGTCGGTGACGACGGCCTTGATCTGGCTCATGCCCGGGACGGGGTCGTCTTCGGTGATGAGGTCGAGAACTTCGGTGTTGGCGAAGGTCTGGAGGCCAGCCTTTTCGGCGGCTTCCTTGCGCATCACGGTGCCGGTCTCGAGCGAGTCAACGACCGAAACGGTCGGGCAGTGGAAGCCGCCCATGATGACGTCTTCGTTGATGAACGGAACGAGTTCCTTGACCTCGGCGGGGGTAAGCATCTTGGCTTCGACGCCCCATGCCATGGCCGAGGTCATGCGGCGCTGGAGTTCGTCCATGCGCTCCTGGGTGCGAGCGACTTCGATACCGCCAGAGTCGACTGACATGTTGAGGTCGCGGTACTGGTTGGCGCTCTGAACGCCGAGCAGTGCCATTTCCTTGTTGTGGTCAACCGGGAAGATGAAGTTCGACGCGTGGCCGGTCGAACCGCCCGGGTTGGGCAGCGGGCCCTTTTCGATGAGGACGATGTCCTCCCAGCCCAGACGGGCCAGGTGGCCGACGAGACAGTTGCCGACAATGCCGGCACCGATGACGACGACCTTGGCCGACGTGGGGAATGTTCCTGAGTCAGTGGCACCCATGGGGCTATCTCCGAGATGTTCGCGTGATTGCGCAGCCGATGGTTGCGCTTGTGATCGACGAGTGATATATCACTCATGTATCAGAGGAGCCTACGCTCCGACCCCGGCAACGGGCAACCCCCAATTTCTCCCAATTCCTTTCGAACGGCGACCCCCACCAGCGATGTCTGAATCACTGAGCGAGCAGGCCTACGCCCAGCTGCGCGAGAAGATCGTGCGTCTTGAGTTCGCGCCCGGTGACGTCTTGCGCGAAGACGCGCTGCGCGAAGAGCTCGGCATCGGCCGCACGCCCATTCGCGAGGCACTGCAGCGACTTGAGCGGGATCACTTCGTGACCGTCGTGCCTCGCCAGGGCATCTTCGTGACCGGCATCGACGTCGACGAGCTCGCCATGCTGTTCGAGACTCGGCTGGTGCTTGAGCCATACGCCGCTCGACTGGCTGCGCTGCGCGGAGAGCCGAGCCAGTGGGACGCGATGGAAGCAGCGCTGGCTCGAACCGCCGACGCAGTCGACGGCAATGAACTGCTCGCGATCGACCGCCAATGCCACGAGCTCATGTGGCAAGCCGCAGGCAACCGGTTCCTGCTCGACACGCTCGACATGCTCTATGCCCAGAGCGACCGGCTCTGGCATCAGTACCTGTCTGATGTCGCTGAGCCTGAACACGCCGTCGACGAGCACGTCGCGATCCTCGACGCGCTCCGCAGCGGCAGTGGAGACCGCGCCGCCAAACTCGTCGACGAACACGTCGCTGCGTTCGATGCCGAGATTCGCGCTGCAGTCACGGCGCGTCTCACCGCACCGCTTGGCTAGAGGCTGCAGCTAGACCGCCCGCTCAGCGAGCGGCTTGGGTTAGCGGATGCGGCGGCGTCCGCTGACGACGAAGCTGCCGCCGAGAGCGAAGAGGCCAACAGCAACCGCAAAGGCGGCTTCGCTGGATGAACCCGTCACAGCGAGTCCGGCCGAGGCGTCGCCGCCACCGGTGCCGCCGGTT
>CALLIQ010000451.1 GCA_938008925.1 uncultured Acidimicrobiales bacterium | reverse complement strand
GCCGACAGCACCTTGTTTCCGAAGTCGGCGTTTCCACGGGAACTGAAACGACTGAACAGGGCATCGGTGATGGTCGGAACCGGAGCGCCGGCCTCGACGGCGGCCAAGACGGTCCAACGACCTTCGCCCGAATCGGAGACGTGGCCTTCGAACTCGTCGAGCGCCGGATCCTCGGTCATCGCCGCAGCGGTGAGATCGAGGAGCCAAGAACCGATCACGCTGCCACGACGCCACACCTCGGCGACCTCGGGAACGTCGATGTCGTACTGGAAGAGGCGGGGATCGCCGAGCGGAGCGGTCTCGGCATCGATCTCGCGGTCGGTGCGACCGACGTTGGCCTTGTCGAGGAGCCCGAAGCCCTCCGCATACGCCTGCATGATGGCGTATTCGATGCCGTTGTGGACCATCTTGACGAAGTGCCCTGCGCCGGCCGGGCCGCAGTGGAGATAGCCGTACTCGGACTGATCGGGGTCGGCGGCGCGACCACGGGTTCGACCTGCGGCCTCGACTCCCGGCGCCAACGCCTTGAAGATCGGGTCGAGACGAGCGACGGGCTCGTCTGGGCCACCGATCATCAGGCAATAGCCACGCTCCAGACCGAAGACGCCACCGCTTGTGCCGACGTCGAGGTAGTGGATGTCGCGCTTGGCAAGAACGTCGGCTCGCTCGATGTCGAGCGGGTAGTGGGTGTTGCCGCCGTCGATCACGATGTCGTCGGCTTCGAGGAACTCGGCGACATCCATCACGACGCCGCCGGCGTAGGCGGCCGGAACCATCACCCACACGGCCCGGGGCCCGTCGAGCTTCGCGACGAGGTCTTCGAGCGACGTGGCGCCGGTGGCGACTCCCTCATCGACCAGCGTGGCGACTGCGTCCTCGTTTCGGTCGTAGGCCACGCAGTCGATTCCGGCGCCGTGAAGGCGGCGAACGATGTTGGCTCCCATTCGGCCGAGGCCGATCATCCCGAGTTGCATGCGGTGTTCCTGTCGTCGATGGCGAGGCAGCTGATCGGCTTTGCGCAGCCGGTGGGGCAAGTGTGCCCGGAATCCTCACCGGCAGGAGGCGGTTGATCGACATGATGATCGTCGATCTTCTCCTCCCCCGGACCGATGCCGGCGTCGCTGTGCAGTGGGCGATCATGGTGCCCGTTTGGATTGTGTCGATCATCGCAACCCGCCGATGGCCGCGAGACTTCCGCCACTTCGTCTACGGGTTGATCATGATGAACCTGGCATGGTTCGCCATCCGGGCGGTCCACTGAGCGACGCGGAAACCGCACGAGCGAAACTCAGCGCCGGAAGAACTAGCGCCGCAAGAACTAGGGCCGGAAAACCTCGCGGTCGTCGGCAAAGGCCTTGAACTCCAGCGCATTGCCGGCGGGATCGGACACGAAGCACGTGTGTTGCTCGCCCTGCTCGCCTTCGAAACGAACGGTGGGTTCCATTACGTATGGCACCGACGCAGCGGTCAGCCGATCGACCAGGTCTCGCCATGCGGCGATCGGGAGCAGCACCCCGAAGTGGTTCGCTGGGACCTGATGGCCGTCGACGTCGTTGGTGGTGACCTCGGTCCTCACCGGGTCGAGGTGGGCGACGACCTGATGGCCCCACAGATCGAAGTCGATCCACGTGGCAGCCGAGCGGCCCTCTTGGCACCCGAGGACGCCGCCGTAGAACCCTCGGGCAGCATCGAGGTCGTCGACACCGAACGCCAGATGGAATCGGGGGCGAGACAAGGTCGGGATCGCTGTCCCAGCGCCCAGCGCATCGAGGACGTCGTCATCGAAGTGCGCCAGGGACTCGAGCACCACGTCGGTGAACCCGAAGCGGGCCGAGCCGCGAGCGTCGGCGTCGGGCACGGCGACGACGGCCATGCCCGCCGACTTTGCCGACAGGCATCCGTTGACCGAATCTTCGAACGCCAGGCAACGATCCGGGGCGACGCCGAGCTTCGCTGCGGTCGAGAGGTAGGGGTCGGGATGGGGCTTACCGAAGTCGTTGTGTTCCGCCGAATGCAACAACTCGAATCGGTCGGCGATGCCGAGCGCTTCGACCGCGGCGTCGATCAGCGCATCGTCTGAAGAGGAGCACAGCGCAAGCCGGAGCCCGCGACGCTCGAGGAGGTCGAGCGCATCGATCACGCCCGGAAGCGGATCGGCATCGGCGATCAGCTCGATCACTCGGGCGACCACACCATCGGCGACCTCTTCGACGCTCGGGCCTTCCCACGGCTGCCACCCGAACCAGATCTTGGCGACGTCGCGCATGCGGACGCCCATGGTCGATCGAAAGTCGTCGTCGGTCAGGCCGAGGCCGAGCGCATCGGATGCCTCCCGTTCGGCGGTCCGCCAGCACGACTCGGACTCGAGCAGAAGCCCGTCCATGTCGAACACCGCAGCATCGAATCGCATCGCAACGAGGCTATTGGTGGACGAGCGCTCCGAGTCGGCGCTCTCGTCGGCCGTCACATCGGCCACGTCGTCGGCCCTCACATCGCGGCCATGTCAGGGCGTTGGCACCCACGGCCAGTCGGGCCGGAGGACTTCGACCTCGAGATACTCGAGCATGTCGCTCGCGCTCTTCGGTCTCGCCCAGAGGTAGCCCTGCCCTCGGTCATACCCGAGGGCGATGAGGAGATCGCGCTGGTCGGTGGTCTCGACGCCTTCGGCAACCGTGGTGAGTCCGAGACTCTCCGACATCCGACCGACCGCATCGACGAGGGCCCGTCCCCGCTCTTCGTCAGCCTCGACCACGAAGGCCCGGTCGAGCTTCAAGATGTCGACCGGCAGTCGCTGCAGGTAGCTGAGCGAGCTGTAGCCGGTGCCGAAGTCATCGAGAGCGATCTTGATGCCGCAGTCTCGCAACGTCTCGAGACGTGAGATCACGAGGTCGACGTCACCCACCATGACGCTCTCGGTGATCTCCAGCACGAGCATCTCGGGTGGAAGTGAGCGCTCCGACAGCAGGCCCATCACGAACGGGACGAGCTGTGGATCGTTGAGCTGCCGTGCGGAGATGTTGACCGAGAGCACCAAGGCAGTCGTGTCGAAGCGTCGACGCCACAGCGCGAGCTGCTCGACGGCCTGACGCAGCACCGAACGGCCGAGCTCGACGATCATGTTCGCTCGCTCGGCGGCTTCGATGAAGACGGGAGGCGGGACGGACCCGCGTTCAGGGTGGTGCCAGCGAGCGAGTGCCTCGGCGCCACACACCTTCTCGTTTCGCAGTTCGACGAACGGCTGGAAGTACACCTCGATCTCACCGTGATCGATGGCGAGACGCAGATCTTCCTCCAGCGAGATGCGGTCGAGCACGGCACCGCTCATCGCTTGCTCGAATTCGAGCAGGCGGTTCCGGCCCGCCGCTTTGGCTTCGCCCATGGCGATGTCGGCGTTGCGGATCACCTCGTCGGCCTCGACGAGGTCGTTGTCGATGCGGGCGACGCCGAGGCTTCCGGTGATCGAGATGAGGCGACCGTCGAACTTGAAGGGCTGGCGAAGCTCGTCGAAGAGTCGGCGGGTCATGTGATCGATGTTGTCGACACTCGAACCCTCGACGAAGAGTGCGAACTCGTCGCCGCCGAGGCGGACGAGCGTCTCGTCGCGACGCACGCATGCGCGGAGTCGGTGAGCCACGATCTTCAGCACCTGATCGCCCGCCTCGTGGCCGTGCAGGTCGTTCACGTTCCGGAAGCCATCGATGCCGATGAGGATCAGAACGGGCTCCGGCTGACCATCTCGATACTCCGAGACAGCTCGGGCGACCTCTCGACGCAAGAGGTTCCGGTTACCGAGACCGGTGAGGCCATCGGTGAAGGCTTCCTGAGCGAGCTGCTTGAGCAGCTGGTTCTTCTCCGAGACGTCTCGAACGATGATGCTCCAGAAGCGTTCTCCCTCGGACAACCACGAGGCCGTCGAACCCTCGATCGGGAAGAACTCGCCTCCCCGCCGGCGTCCGGTGGTCTCGAACGAACCCTCACGAACCTCGGATCGGAACGCCGCGGCATCATCGACGAACTCGCTGCAGTGTCGACCGACGAGCTCGTCCTCGTCGACGCGGAACATCGCCCGGGCCGCCGGGTTGGCCTCCAACACTTCGAGCTTGTCGTTCAACAACACAATGCCGTCCGCGGCCGCTGAGACCACCGAGCGGAATCGAGCCTCGGATCGACGGGCGGCACGCAATGCCTTGGCGTTGCGAGTCGCATAGCGAATGGCCCGCTCGAGTTCCTGGGCGTCGAAGTTGCCCTTGACGAGGAAGTCCACAGCGCCAGCTGCGGCAGCGGCTCGGTCGACCTCTTCGTCGGCTTGACCGGTCAGCAGAATGCTCGGTGGCACGTGGTGTCCCGCCACGGCCGTGAGCACGTCGAGGCCGGTGAGTGGGCCGAGCCGATAGTCGAGCAGGCAGACGTCGTGATCGCTGTCCTTGAGCGCGTCGATACCGGCCACCGGGTCAGAGACCCAGGTGACCTCGTAATCGATCTCTTCGATGTCGTCGAGGAGATCGACCGCGATCAGGCGGTCGTCCTCGTCGTCTTCGATGAGAAGAACGCGAACAGGACTCGTCATTTCAGACGGCGGCCGGGAGCTCGACGATCTCGAGCCAGTAGCGGCCGAGGTCGGACATGATCTCGACGAGGCCGTCGAAGGTGACCGGCTTGGTGATGAAGGAGTTCACACCCAGGTCGTAGGTCTGCAGGATGTCGCTCTCGGCCTTGGAGGTCGTGAGCACGACGACGGGAATCCGTCGAAGCTCGGGATCGTTCTTGATCAGCTCGAGTGCCTCTCGGCCGTCCATGCGGGGCATGTTGAGGTCGAGGAGAATCAGGCCCGGCTGCTCGGATACTCGGCCTTCGAAGCGACCCTTGCGCTGCAGGTACTCCATGAGCTCTTCACCATCGCCGACGGTGATCAACTCGTTGGCGAGGCGGCTCTCTTCGAGCGCTTCGGACGCCATCAGGCGGTCGTCTGCGTCATCGTCGGCGAGCAGGATAGAGATCGGTGATCGGGTGGTCATGATGGGCTCCTCATGCGGGACATGGAGCGACCGAGATCGCCCCTCGTCTTCTGGTCGGCCATCGGATGACCAAAGTGAGCCAAGGTCGAAAACGACGAACGGCCGCTCCCCCGTCGATTTCGACGGAGCAGCGGCCGTTGTGCGTGCGGTGTTGGACGAGCTAGTCGAGCGTGATCGGCTCGTCGAGCGCCGGATCGTCTCCCATGGGGTCGTCGCCGATCGCATCGTCGGTCAGATCGACGGAATCATCGGCGATGAGACCAACGGCCTTGAGAACCCGATCTTGGATCTCCATCATCAGATCCGGATTCTCGGCGAGGAACTGCTTGACCTTCTCTCGGCCCTGGCCGATCTGTTCACCCTCGTAGGTGTACCAAGCACCGGATTTCTTGACGATCGCATGGTCGACCGAGATGTCGAGCAGCGAACCTTCTCGACTCACACCCTTGCCGTACATGATGTCGAACTCGGCCTGACGGAACGGCGGCGCCACCTTGTTCTTGACGACCTTGACTCGGGTCCGGTTGCCGACGACTTCAGCACCGTCCTTCAGCGCTTCGATCCGCCGGATGTCGAGGCGCACCGAGCTGTAGAACTTCAGCGCTCGTCCGCCCGGGGTGGTTTCGGGCGACCCGAACATCACACCGATCTTCTCACGCAGCTGGTTGATGAAGATGCAGATGGTGTCGCTCTTGTTGAGGTTGCCCGTGATCTTGCGAAGGGCCTGCGACATGAGGCGAGCCTGGAGACCGACGTGGGTGTCGCCCATCTCACCTTCGATCTCGGCCCGGGGCGTGAGGGCGGCCACGGAGTCGATCACGATCACGTCCATCGAGCCGGAGCGCACCAGGATGTCGGCGATCTCGAGCGCCTGCTCACCGGTGTCGGGCTGGGAGATGAGCAGCTCGTCGACGTCGACGCCGATGTTGCGGGCGTAGGCCGGGTCCATCGCATGCTCGGCGTCGATGTAGGCGCACATGCCACCGTTGCGCTGAGCCTCGGCCACGACGTGCATCGCGAGGGTGGACTTGCCGGATGCTTCCGGGCCGTAGACCTCGACGACTCGACCGCGAGGCAAGCCGCCGACACCGAGGGCGATGTCGAGGGCCAAGTTGCCGGTCGAGACCGTCTCGACCGCCATCCCGGTCTTCTCGCCCATCTTCATGACCGAGCCCTTGCCGAACTGCTTTTCGATCTGGCCGAGGGCCATGTCGAGGGCCTTGTTCTTGTCCACGGGAGTCTCCTGTTTCGGTGCGCCCAACGGGGGCGACTGCGTTCTGGCGGGGGATTGTTTTGACGATCGTGACCGTACTGATGGCCTGTGACAGTCTCGATCAGACCCCGCAGGACGACATCAATGTAATTCCGAACAACTGTTCGGTGCAACCCTCGAACACAGAATTCGCCGCTGGCCCCTCGGGCCGGCTCACCGCCGCCCCGGCCGACCGATCACCGCCCTCTCTGCGAGTACGATCTGGGCCGATGCCCGCCAACCACTCGCTCGACGATTCGCTCCCTCGGGCGCGCCGCGCGCCGGAGACGAGCCGTCTCCGGCTGGTCTCGATCGCCGTCGGCGTCGCTCTCGTCGTCGCCGCATGTGGCGGAGCGGACGACGGCGAGACCGAGAGCACACAGGATCTCCTCGAAGAGCTCGAGGGCCGGCCGCTGTCGCCGGCCGAGGTGGCCGAGCGGACCGAGGTCTTCGACCTGCTCTGCGGGCTCGACGACGACGTGCTCGTGGCGGTCTGGTCTGAGCTGTCGCCCGCCGACTTCGAGTTCCAGGACATCGTCTTCACCAGCGCGTGCCCGGAGCGCCTTCCCCTGTATGCAGAGGAGACCGGTCGCTTCGTCGTCGACGACAACGAAAGCAACGACGACAGCAACGATGACGAGACCGACGGGTAGCCGATGAGCATCCCCACGTTCTCAGCCGTCGACACACCGAAACAGATCGTCGACGGCACGGGCACGTGGTTGGCCGAACGGTTCGAGGGCTTTCGATGGCTCAGGGGCAGGGGCTGTCTCGAGCGACAGCGCAACACCCAAACGCATCGGTTGATCCTGCAACCCAAACGGGCCAACCGAACGGGTGAACGAACCGACGTCGGGCCCCGCGTGACCATCATCGACGAGCGTCTCGCCGATTGGCGACGAACGCATGGAGCACGCCACGCCCAGCTCGACCCCGACGGGGCAACCCCGATGGTGTTCAACACGCTGTTCGTGAACGTCATGCGCTCGCTGTCGACCGTTCGGCTCTTTGGTCCAATGCCCTCGACACCAACGCCCACGACACCGACTCCCGCCGAGAGCGACGTGTCGGGCTTTGTCGACTACCTGGACGAGACGGTCGTCCCGATGCTCGAGAACGCTGCCGATCCGGCGCTGTTCGTGTCCGGCTTGGAGCCGGCATGGTGGAAGATGATCGATGCGTCCAC
>CALLIQ010000450.1 GCA_938008925.1 uncultured Acidimicrobiales bacterium | reverse complement strand
CGATCGACATCAGATATGGCCCGCGGAGGTTGACGCCGAGCACGTGATCGACGAGCTCGACGTCCATTTTGTGGGCGCGCTGCGCGTCGACCACACCGGCGTTGTTCACCAGGATCTGCACGGTGCCGCAGGTGTCGGTCGCTTCCTGCACGACCGAGGCGATCGACTCGGCGTCGGACATGTCGAGGGCGATCGGGGTGGCCGAACCACCAGCCGCTTCGATCTCGCGGGCGAGGGCCTCGAGACGATCGACCCGCCGAGCAGACACGACGACGTGTGCTCCGGCGTCGGCGAGCACTCGGGCGAACCGGTTGCCGAGCCCGGCGGTTGCGCCCGTCACGAGCGCGACCTGGCCGCTCAGGCCTTGGTCGTTGTTCGGCAGGGGAAAGTCATTCGTGTCGCTCGCCATCAGTGCTGGCTCACCTCGTGCTCGATCATCTCTTCGAATCGAGCCTCGGCCGCGGCCTTCGCCGTCGGCAGGTGATAGCTGGGGAAGAGGCCGTCGGACGGCTTGTAGTCCTTGAGGAGCTGTCGGGCCAGCACGACCTGGTGGACCTCGGTCGGCCCATCGGCCAGCGCGAGCATGTCCGCCGTCATTCGCATCGAAGCGAACGGCATCTCGTTCGAGATGCCGATCGAGCCGTGGAGATGCATGGCCCGGCCGACGATGCCGTGACCTACTCGTGCCATCGCGACCTTCACCGCCGAGATGTCACCACGGACTCGCTTGTAGTCCTGATGCTTGTCGATCAGCCATGCGGTGCGAAGCACGAGCAGCCGGAACTGTTCGATCTCGATCCAGGAATCGGCGACCTTCTCTTGGGTCATTTGGAACGAGGCGAGCGTGCCCTCTCTCGTCTCTCGCGAGACCGCTCGCTCGCACATCATGTCGAACGCTTTGCGAACCATGGCGATCGTTCGCATGGCGTGATGGATGCGACCGCCGCCGAGACGGGTCTGAGCGATCACGAACGCACCACCCTCGTCGCCGAGGAGATGGTCGGCCGGCACGCGCACGTTGTTGTATCGCAAGTAGCCGTGCGTGCCCTCCCCTTCCTCTTCTGTGCCGAGGCCGACGTTGCGGACGATCTCGACCCCTTCGGTTTCAGCCGGGACGATGAACATCGACATGCCCTTGTAGGCGCTGACGTCCGGATTCGTGACCACCATCGTGATGAAGAAGCTGGCGAATCGGGCGTTCGAGGAGAACCACTTCTCGCCGTTGATGACCCACTCGTCGCCGTCTCGAACCGCCGCCGTCTTGAACAGCACGGGGTCGGCACCAGCGTGTGGCTCGGTCATCGAGTAGCACGACGAGATCTCGCCGGCGAGCAACGGGCCGAGGTAGCGGTCCTTCTGCTCCTGGGTTCCGTAGTGGGCGAGGATCTCGGCATTGCCGGAGTCCGGGGCCTGGCAGCCGAACACCGACGGAGCCCAGCGCGATCGTCCGAGGATCTCGTTCAGCAACGCCAGCTTGACCTGACCGAAGCCCGGGCCGCCGAGTTCGGGACCGAGGTGGCATGCCCACAGGCCCCTGTCCTTCACCTGTTGCTGGAGCGGCCGCAACACGGCCATGGCCCGCTCGTCGCTCTTGTCGTATGGGTTGCCGAGCACGAAGTCCAGCGGTTCGACACTGTCTCGGACGAAGGCGTCAGCCCAGTCGAGTTGCGCTTGATAGTCCGGATCGGTTTCGAAGTCCCATGCCATTGCGCCATCTTGGTCGGGCCATGCCGATCGGTCGAGTCGGACGCGGCGATCGGACTGATGGTCAGAAACGGTCGAGTCAAACCCCGACGTCGAGCCAGTGGCCGTCGTCGCCCGATCGAATCCGGCCGGCCGACGGTGTGGCGAAGTGCGTGCCGATCACCAACACGTCGGTGTCGCCGTAGGCCTCGAGCATCGACTGCCGTGTGGCCGTCGACGCGCCCTGATCGAAGTCGACGGCACTCGCCCAGTCGGCGTTCTGGATCTGGACGGGGTGGTGGAACGCGTCGCCGGTGATGACCGCCCGATCGCCGCCCGAGCTGATCTCCACGCTGACGTGGCCCTTCGTGTGACCCGGCGTCGGCACGAGACGGACCTCGTCGCAGATGACGTGATCGCTGGCGACCAGATCGACGAGCCCGGCCTCGACCACGGGACGCACCGAGTCGTCCATCACTCCGGCGTTGAGGCGGTCCTCTTCTTCGGCGTCCCAGAACTCGAACTCGGTCCGTCCCATCAGGTAGCGAGCGTTCGGGAAGGTCGGGACCCACTCGCCGTCGACCAGCATCGTGTTCCAGCCGACGTGGTCCACGTGGAGGTGAGTGCACACGACCGTGTCGACGCTCGTTCGGTCGTAGCCAGCGGTCGCGAGGTCGTCGAGGAACGGTCCCTGCCGGTCGTTCCAGTTGGGGATGCCTCGGGTCTTGTCGTTGCCGACGCAGGTGTCGACCACGATCGTCTTCGACGGTGTGTCGATCACGAGGGCGTGGATGCTGGCGATCAACTCACCGTCGTCGGTCATGAAGTGCGGCTTCATCCACTCGATCGGGGCGACGACCTCCTCGGTGGCCATCGGGAGAATGAAGCCGAGTCCTCCGACCGCCTGGAGTTCGACGATGCGTGAGATGGTGACGTCACCGATCTGCCACCGTCCGGCCGGCACCTCGTGCTCTGGTCCTTGTTGGTCTGCCATCGCTCGCTCCTGTCTCTGTTCCCGCTGCGTCCCCCGCAGCGCGATCCCCGGCGCCATCCTTCCTCACCGGTACCAACCGGCCCAAACAGCGCCGGCCAGCTTCACTGTCACACCCCACTGTCATGATGATGAGCGTGGGGATCTTGGCGGATTTCGAAGCGGCGATGACCGGGCTCGACGACTCCGTCGCGCCTGCTGCAACCGCTGAAGAATTGCTGCGCCGGTCGAGCGAGGTCGAGCGTCAGCTCCAGGTCGACCGCACCCGGCTGATCGCAATCCTCGACCGCGCGTCCGCCGAAGGGTCCGGCGTGAGAGCGGAAGAAGCGCTGACCGAGGCTGGCATGTCCGGCTCGGGCGCCCGCAGGGAAGCCCAACGAGCACGAACGCACCAGAAACTCGCGGACTCACTGCCCGACGGGCCGTCGTTACGGCTGCCGCAGATCAACCCAGAGAACCTCGCCGCCCTCTCTCAGGCGGAGAAGTCGCTCGGCCTGCCCGCCGAACAAGAACTGTTCGCACAGCACCGGTCCCAGTTGGCGGCGATGGCGCAGGATCTCGACCCGATCACGTTCAAGGTCCGGCTCAAGGCGATCGTCGATCGGATTCGAGCAGAGGTCGCATCGACCACC
>CALLIQ010000449.1 GCA_938008925.1 uncultured Acidimicrobiales bacterium | reverse complement strand
CGGTTTCCTCGTCGTCGGCGCAGAGGCGGCCGGCGTGTCACCGGGCGGGGCTGGGCTCCTCCTCACGGGCGGGTCGGCGGTCGGCATCAGCTCCCGGCTCTTCCATGGTTGGTTGGCCGACCGCGGTCGGCTCCGTCCCATCCGTCGGGTGTCGGCGTTGCAGCTGCTCGGAACGATCGGCTTCTTCACGCTGGCAGCCCACCAACCCTCCACCTATCTCCTCGGCCCGGTGTTGGCGTTCGGCTGCGGATGGTCGTGGCCCGGTCTGTTCAATCTGTCGGTCGTTCGCAACAATCCATCGGCCCCGGCGGCCGCCACCGGGGTCAGCCAAACGGGCGTGTTCATCGGGTCGGCGCTCGGGCCGTTGGTCGGCGGCGTGATCATCGAACGGGCCGGCTACGGATGGTTCTGGAGCACGGCGGGCACGTCACTGCTCCTCGCCGGGTTGCTCGCAGCCTGGTTGTCCCACGTGCTGCGAGGGCGTTCCACGGCGACATGATCGCCGGTTCGACAGCTACATGAGCCCCGACGAGGCCCACTAACGTCGGCGCTCGTGACCACTGACTCCAGCCAGAACTCGAACGGCAACGACGACACCGGTACCGAGGCGAACGTTCACGCGATCGTCGATGGAGCCATCGGCTGGATCGTGTTCGACCATCAGGCCAGGCGAAACGCCATGACGATCGACATGTGGCGAGCCGTCCCCGAACTGTGCGCATCACTCGATGCCGACGACGACGTTCGCGTCGTGGTGCTTCGTGGCGCAGGCGAGACCGCATTCGTCGCCGGCGCCGACATCAGTCAGTTCGACTCGGAACGAACCGGTTCCACCGGCGGTGGTTATGAAGCGGCCGTCAGCGGAGCCACCGATGCCATCGCCGCCGTGTCGAAACCCGTGATCGCAATGGTCCACGGCTTTTGCATCGGCGGAGGCCTCGCCATCGCCCTCGCTGCCGACATCCGCTATGCGGCCGATGACGCCCGGTTCGGACTTCCGCCCGCTCGACTCGGCATTGGGTACAAGGCGGACGGGATCGGCGGACTCGTCGACCTGATCGGGCCGTCGATGACGAAGGAGTTCGTCTACACCGCCGACCTGTTCGACGCCGAGTCGGCACTGCGGATCGGGCTCGCCAACCGCGTGCTCCCCAAAGACGAGCTCGAGGCCTTCCTCCGGGCCCAAGCGGCGACGATGGCCGCCCGGGCGCCCCTCAGCCAGCGCGCGGCGAAACTCGCCGTGGCCGATCATCTGCGGGCGGAGTCGGATCGCCGCCCCGACGAGGTTGCGGCGGCGATTCGAGCATGCGCGAGCAGCGACGACTACGCCGAGGGTGTTGCCGCCTTCATGGAGAAGCGGCCGGCTCGCTTCACCGGCCGCTGAGCTCGTCGTCCCTCAGATGATGCGGGAGTCGTGACCAGCCCAGTACTCGTCTTTGAGTAGACGCTTGTAGAGCTTGCCCGTCGGGTGGCGGGGGAGTTCGTCACGGAAGTCGATCGAGCGCGGGCACTTGACGTCGGCGAGGTGCTCCTTGCAGTAGGCGATGAGGTTGCGGGCAACCGTGTCATCACCCTCCACGCCGTCGCGTAGCTGCACGACCGCCTTGACTTCCTCCCCGAAGTCTTCGTTCGGGACGCCGATCACCGCGACGTCGAAGACGTCGGGATGCATCGTGAGCACGTTCTCAGCCTCTTGGGGATAGATGTTCACCCCGCCCGAGATGATCATGTAGGCCTTGCGATCGGTGAGGTAGAGGAACCCGTCCTCGTCGAGCTTGCCGACGTCGCCGAGCGTCGACCACCCCTTTGGATGGCGAGACCCAGCGGTCTTTTCCTCGTCGCCGTGGTACTCGAAGGTTCCACCGCCCTCGAAGTAGATGGTGCCTTCGTCTCCGACGTTGTCGACCTCTTCGCCGTCTTCCCCGACGATGTGCAGCGTGCAGTTGATCGGCATGCCGACCGTGCCCTTGTGGGCCAGCCACATCTCGGAGTTGCAGTAGACGAAGCCGTTGCCCTCGGTCCCTGCGTAGTACTCGTGGATGACCGGGCCGAACCACTCGATGATCTGTTCCTTGACCGCCACCGGGCAGGGCGCAGCGGCGTGCACGACCATCTCGAGCGAGGACACGTCGTACTTGGTCCGCACGGCTTCGTCGAGCTTCAGGAGACGAACGAACATCGTCGGCACCACCTGGCTGTGGGTCGCCTTGTACGTGTCGATCGCCGCCAGGTACTCCTCGGGGTCGAATCGCTCCATCACGACGAGCGTCGCCCCGTTGGTGTGCACACCCATGCAGAAGCGAAGCGGAGCAGCGTGGTAGAGCGGAGCGGGGGACAGGTAGACCGACTCGGCGGTCAGGCCGAACAGCAGCGGCAACATGCCGCCCACGGAGTGGGCCGCTTCGTCGAGCGGGACGAGTTCGGTCGTCGGGACGATGCCCTTTGGCCGTCCGGTGGTTCCGGAGCTGTAGAGCATGTCGTAGCCGGCGACTCGGCCTTCTAGCGGCTCGGCGGGCTGTGCGGCGACGGCATTCTCGTAGGACTCGTACCCCTCGATGGTGCCGTTCATCATGAGACGGAGCTCGACGTTCGGCATCTGATCGCTCAGTTCCGCCGCCTGCTCGCGCTTGTAGTCGGAGGTGATGAACGCACGCGCTTCGCAGTTCTCGATGATGTAGCTCATCTCGTCGGTCGTGAGCCGCGAGCTCATGGCCGTGTACACGAGTCCTGCGTAGTGAGCGCCCCAACAGAGCGCCAGGTACTCGATGTTGTTCTCGAGACAGAGGGCCACGTGATCGCCCGGTTGCAGACCGGCGCTGCGGAACAACTGCGACACTCGGTTCGCCTCGGCGTCGAGCTCGGCGTAGGTCAGCGTCTGTCCTGATGTGGCCATGATGAGCGCTGGCTTGTCGGGGGTCGAGGCGGCAAAGATTCCGGGGTACATGGCGGCCGAAGGTACCAGTCGACCCCGTCTCGATTCGAACTGCGGGAGCGGATCGAGGTGGCTCGACCTTGGGAGTCGGCGCTTTGGCGGGCATCATCGATTCGTGCCGTCCCGCCCCGCCGAACGATTGGCCTCGCTCATCGCCAGCGGCGAAGCCACGCTCGATCGTCTGTGCGCAGCCGTCGCGACCATCGATCCCGATGCATGGGACGAAGCGCGCATCGTCGGTGCGCTCGACCAGATGGCCGAGGAACTCGGCAAACGCACCGACGCGGAAGATCTCCTCGCCGGCGTGTTCGGCACACTGGGCTTCTCTGCGAATCGCACCGCCTACTACGCGCCAGAGAACTCTCTCATCCATCGGGCGATCGACCGACGAAAGGCAATTCCGCTGACCTTGGCGACCATCGCCCACGAGCTCGGCCGCCGGGTCGACGTGCCGATGTCGGTGGTCGGCATGCCCGGTCATGCATTGATCGGCGACGGACCGGATCCCCGGACGTGGTTCGATCCCTTCGGCGGCGGGCGATCGCTGAGCGCCGAGGAGTGCGAGCGGATCTTCTCAGCGTTGTTGCCGAACGGGCGCTTTGCGATCGAGATGCTCGCCCCGATCGCCCCCGTCGATGTCGTCGCCCGGATGCTGCAGAACCTGCGAGCTGCCTACCTTCGTGCCGGCGACCTCGGCCAGCTCGCCGCCGTACTCCATCTGCGCACTGCGATTCCCGACGCGCCCGTTGAAGATCGCGTCGAGCTCGCCAATGTGCTCGCCGTTCTCGGCCGCGAAGACCAGGCGGCCGAACAGCGAGACCTGCTCGTCGCGCTTCAGCCTGAACGAGCCGACGAGCACGCCACGGCGGCGGGCACGCATCGAGCCCGTCGCAACTGACCCCCACCTCAGGAGACACCACCAATGATCGATCCCACCCTCAAGCGCTCACTTGGACAGATGATCAAAGGGGTGCAGGTCGTTGGTGCGGCCCACGGCGGCGTCAGCCGGCTCTACACCTCGCATTGGGTCAGCCAGGTCGCCTTCGAAGAACCGATCGTCATGGCGTCGGTCAGCCCGAAGCACGACACGTATCCACTCATGGTCGAGTCCGGCGTGTTCACCGTGTCGATCCTCGCCGCCGATCAGGTCATGGAGGGGCAGTACTTCAGCTACCCGGGACGGAAGTTCGCCTACGTCGCCGACGAGATGGTCGCCCACGATGACGACGGCTTGCCGTACGTCCCCAACTCGATCGCCTACCTGACGTGCTCCACCTTCGAGCGACGAGAAGCCGGTGGCCGGTTCGACCACGACCTCTTCTTCGCCGACGTCACGTCGGTGCGCGAAGGGCGCCTGGGCGAGCCACCGCTGCTCTACTCCGCACGCCACGGATGGCGCGCGACCGGGGACAACGCGCGGCAGAAGGGCGTCTCCATCCGCGATCAACTGCTCGAGCGAGTCGCCGCCGCCGAGGCCGCTGGTGGGACGGCGGACGAGAGCTGACGAGCGCACTTGACCGATTGGTCAAGTTTCGGCGGCCTGCCGTATCGTCTCGGGTCATGACGAACGTCGACGCAACGACCGCTGAAGAATCCGTCATCGCCGCGTGCGACGCCCTGCTCGCCGACAACGACCCGAAATCGATGTCGGCCGTCGAGTTCCTGGGCAAGCAGTTCGATGCCGGATTGGCCTGGGTGCACTTCCCCGAGGGCAACGGCGGCCTCGGACTCCCACCGAAGCTCCAGACGAGGATCAACGCTCGCCTGCAGGCGGCAGGAGCCCCGAGCCCGATGGCCCGCAATCCAATTGGCTATGGCATGGGTGCGCCAACCGTCGTCGCGCACGGCTCCGACGAGCAAAAGGCCCGCTACCTCCGTCCGCTGTTCACCGGTGAAGAGATCTGGTGCCAGCTGTTCTCCGAGCCCGGTGCGGGCTCCGACGTCGCCGGCCTCGCCACCAAGGCAATGCGCGATGGCGACGAGTGGGTGTTCAACGGTCAGAAGGTGTGGACCACGCTCGCTCACTTGGCCAAGTGGGGCATGCTCGTCGCTCGTTCCGATCCCGACCAGCCCAAGCACAAGGGCCTGACCTACTTCGTGGTCGACATGGAGCAGGAGGGCGTCGAGGTCCGCCCGCTTCGTCAGATGACCGGCGAGGCCGAGTTCAACGAGGTGTACTTCACCGACGCCCGCACGCCGGACTCCGAGCGCCTCGGCGAGGTCGGCGAGGGTTGGCGCGTGTCGCTCACCACGCTGATGAACGAGCGAGTGTCCATCGGCGGCGCCGTGCCGCCGAAGGGCTCGGGCACGATCGGCATCGCCACCAAGGCCTACCAGGAGTCGGAGACCGCTGGCCCCGTGGAACGCGACGAACTCATGAAGCTGTGGGTTCGCGCCGAGGTGCACCGGCTCACCAACATCCGGGCCGGCCAGAACCGCAAGACCGGCACGCCGGGACCGGAAGGCTCGGTCGGCAAGCTCGAGTCGGCACTGCTCAATCAGGCTGTGCTCTCGTTCACCGCCAACCTCCTCGGCCCGCAGGGCATGTTGTACGGCGACTACGACCTCGACCAGCCGACAACGACGATGGACTTCTCGACCCCGCAGAAGGCGTTCTTGCGCAGCCGGGCGAACTCGATCGAAGGCGGCACGACCGAGGTCATGAAGAACATCCTCGGCGAGCGTGTGCTCGGACTCCCCGGCGACGTCCGGACCGACAAGGACGTCTCGTGGACCGAGGTCCCGCGCAACTGAGCGACCGGCGTCGCATCCGGGCATCCTCGTGCCCGTGAACGACGTCCCATCCGGCGAATCGACATCCGGCGACCAGTCCGGCGATCCCGAGCTGCGCCAGCGGCTGCTCGATGCGACCGCGCTCCTGCGCCAGGTCGCCGACAACAAAGATCTCCTCGCCGACCTGTCGGCGCAGGAGCGCCAGACGTTGCTCAACACCGCAGGCGACGTCTTTTGTGCCGACCCCGACGAGCGACGTCTTCGGGTGAAGGCGCGCCGCCGCAAGCGGCGAGCCGAGCGAATCGCGGCCGACGAGCAGGTGTTGGCCGAAACCGGCATTCGTCAGCTGCGCGACAAGCCCGTGTTCACGACACCGAACGTCTTCCCTCCCGAGGAATTCGTCCAGGAAGACGTCGGGGACGACGCGACGGCGCCGCCGTTCCGCGAGGTCGTCGACGAACAGCACTGCTACGTGTGCAAGACCAAGTACCGCCAGATTCATCACTTCTACGATCAGTTGTGCCCCGACTGCGCCGAGTTCAACTTCGCCAAGCGAGGTGAGCTCGCCGACCTCTCGGGAACCGTCGCGCTGCTCACCGGCGGCCGGGTGAAGATCGGCTACCAGGCCGGGATCAAACTGCTTCGGTGCGGAGCCGACGTCATCGTGGTCACGCGCTTTCCCCGCGATGCCGCAGCCCGTTACGCGGCGGAGACGGACTTCGCCGAGTGGGGAGACCGATTGGAGATCTTCGGACTCGATCTGCGGCACACACCGAGCGTCGAGGCCTTCGCCCGCCACGTCGAGAGCTCGCGAGACCGTCTCGACTTCTTGATCAACAACGCCTGCCAGACCGTTCGCCGGCCGCCGGACTTCTATCGCCACATGATGGAGGCGGAGACGGCTGCGCTCGACCAGCTCGAGCCCGAGATCGCAGCACTCGTCGGCGCATACGAGGGACTGCGGGGCTATCACCTGTTGCCGACCGCCCCGGACGCGGCAGCGATCAGTCCCGTCGACGGGGGAGCCGATCTCACCGATGCGGCCGGCCTCGTGCGGGCGGCCGAGCTGTCGCAGACCCCATTGCTGCCCGAGGAGCTGCACCCTGACGAGCGGGCCGCACAAGCCGATCTCTTCCCGGTCGGGACACTCGACCAAGACCTCCAGCAGGTGGATCTGCGCGATCGCAACTCGTGGCGACTGCTCCTTCACGAGGTGTCGACCGTCGAGATGCTCGAGACCCAGCTCGTGAACGCCGTGGCGCCATTCGTGCTGAACGCCCGACTCCGCTCACTGATGGAGCGGACCCCCGGCAAGGGGAAACACATCGTCAACGTGTCAGCTGTCGAGGGCCAGTTCTACCGGCGGTACAAGACCACGAAGCATCCGCACACGAACATGGCGAAGGCGGCATTGAACATGATGACGCGCACGTCGGCCACCGACTATCTCTCGTCGGGCATCAACATGAACAGCGTCGACACCGGTTGGGTGAGCGACGAAGATCCGGTCGCCATCGCCGAGCAGAAGTCGGCGGAGCATCGCTTCGCCCCACCGCTCGACATCGTCGACGGAGCGGCGAGGATCGTCGATCCCATCATCGATGGTGTCAACACCGGCACCCACCGGGTCGGTGAGTTCTTGAAGGATTACGAACCGACCGACTGGTGAGTGCTCGCGCGCACGGCAGGTCGCCGGGAAGCTACATCGACACCACGAGGTCGGGCTGGCTCCGCAGGTGGCCGATGTCGTTGAGGCTCACGATGGATCGCTCACCGCTCGACGCGCACATGAACCGGTTGATGCTGGTGTAGTTCGGGTTGAAGAACATGAAGTTGTCGATGCCGAGGACGTCGGCGGCGTACGCATTGATCACGCCGCCGTGGCAGACGACCGCCACTCGCTTGCCCCGGTTCTCGTCGACGATGCCGCCCATTGCGTCGAGCACTTCGGCGACGAAATCGGACCGATCGGCGTTGGCCATGTCGGCGAGCATCGCTCGCCACGCCTCCTTGTCGGCCTTCATCTCCTCCATCGGGATGTAGTGAGGCTCATCGGCATCGAACTCACGAACGCCAGGCACGACCGCCGCCTCCATCCCGAGGGCAGTCTCGAGAGGTGCCGACGTCTCACGGGCTCGAACCATCGGACTCACGTAGATCGAGTCGACGCGCTCGGCCTTGAGCCAGTCGGCCATCGCCTGCGCTTGGCGGTTGCCGACCTCGGTCAGCGGTGGGTCAGCGGCCTCGGAGGCGTTCTCCACGCGTGCGGGGCGGCCATGTCGGATCACGATCAGTTCCATCGAGCGTGCACGGTAGTCACTCCGGCTCGTCCGACGGCAACTGAGCGGCGTCCCGGACTCGGAACGACCGCACGACTGCTCGCCAACGTCGGCTCCTCACCAAAAGCGCGCAGGCGAGCGACCAACCCTCCTAGCCTTGGGCTCAATGCGTCGCACAAAAGTCATCGCAACCATCGGCCCGGCCTCTGAAGACGAGGCAACCCTGAAGGCAATGATCGAGGCCGGCATGGATGTCGCCCGCCTCAACTTGTCCCATGGCACGCTCGAGGACGGCCTCGAACGGTTCCACCGGATCAGGAAGGTCTCGGCCGACGTCGGTCGGCCGGTCGGCATCCTCGCCGATCTTCCCGGTCCGAAGGTCCGCATCGGTTCGCTGGCGCAACCGGTCGAACTCGCCGTGGGCTCCACGATCGAGCTCGCACCCTCGGACGGCACCGAGCCGAGCACACCGAAGCGGTTCGCCGTCGACTACGAGAGCCTCCTCACCGACGTGCGCGGGGGCGATCGGCTCGCGGTCGGGGATGGATCGATCATCCTCCAAGTCGTCGAGACCCACGCCGACCATCTCGAGGCTCGGGTGCTGTACGGCGGAACGACGCAGGGGCGCCCCGGTCTCCACATCCCGTCTGATCGGCTGCGACTCAGCACGCCGACCGACGAAGACCTCCGCTTGCTCGACGGGTTCGTCGACGTCGACGTCGACTTCGTGGCACTGTCGTTCGTGCGATCTGCACACGACGTGCGTCGAGTCGGCCTCGAGCCAGCGCCTCGGGGCCCGCTCGTCGTCGCCAAGATCGAGACACGGGCTGCGGTCGAGAACCTCGACGGCATCATCATGGCGTCCGGCGCCGTCATGGTCGCCCGCGGTGATCTCGGTGCCGAGTGCTCGATCGAGGATCTTCCGCACCTCCAAAAGGACATCATCGCCCGCTGCATCGCCCTCGGCCGGCCCGCGATCACGGCGACCCAGATGCTCGAGTCGATGGTGAGTGCGCCGTCGCCGACGCGAGCGGAGGCATCCGACGTCGCCAATGCCGTGTTCGACGGCACCAGCGCCGTGATGCTCTCGGGCGAGACCGCCATCGGCGCCGATCCCGCCCACGTGGTCGACACCATGGCCCGCATCGCAACCCGAGCCGACCAAGAGTTCGACTACGAAGGCTGGGCCCACCAGATCAAGCGCGATCGCCTGTCCGAACCGCAGTCGCAGGACGCTGCGGTCACCGACGTGATGACCATGGCGACGTGGCGAGCAGCATCGGAGATGGGAGTGAAGACCGTGTTGTGCATCTCGCGCTCGGGCTTCACCGTGCGAGCCATCGCCCGGTTCCGACCGAAGGCGAAGATCCTCGGCTTCAGCCCGGAGGAGCGCACAATACGCCAGCTCACGCTCAGCTGGGGCGCCACGCCGATGCACATCGACCGGATCGAGGACAACGCATCGAGCGTTCAGCACGTTCTCGAGTTGGCGAAGACCGCCGGGCACATCCGAGCGGGCGACATCGTCGCGGTGCTCGGTGGCTCGACAGCCACGGTCGGCTCGACGGACACGTTGCGAATGGTTCGCTGTCCCTGACCCGCACGCCGGGTTGACCCCATGGTCTTCGAACGCCTTCTCGACTCGCTCCGCCAACTCCGCGGAAGACCGCTCACCGCATTCGTGCTGTCCGGTGGCGGCAACCTCGGTGCCGTGCAGGTCGGCATGCTTCGAGCCCTCATCGAATACGAGATCAAGCCCGACCTGATCGTCGGCTGTTCGGTCGGGGCCGTCAATGGTGCCGCCTTCGCCTCCGAGCCCGACCTCGACGGAGTCCGGCGGCTCGAACGCATCTGGACCCGGATGGCCGACGGCGACCCCGACATCATGCCGAACCGCCGGTTCATGCCGATCGCCCTCCAGATGGGTCGGCGGGGCCACAGCGTCTACACCCAGGACCGACTCCGGCAGCTCCTCGAAGACGAACTGACCGCTGAACGCTTCGACGAATTGGCGATTCCGTTTGCCTGTATCGCCACCGACCTCGATGCGGCGAGCGAGTACTGGTTCGACGACGGCGAGCTGATCCCCGCACTGCTGGCGTCGTCAGCGCTCCCCGGCCTCTACCCGCCCGTCACCGTCAACGGGCGACGTCTCTTCGACGGTGGCGTCGTGAACGAGGTGCCCATTCATCGGGCGACCGACCTCGGAGCGACCACCATCTATCTTCTGCACGTCGGCCATCTCGACGACCGAGCCATGGACGATGCCGACCGCCCCTTCGACGTCTTGGCCCACGCGTACTGGACGGCTCGAGCCAATCGCCTCGACGACGAGCTGAGCAGACTGCCGTCGACGGTCACGCTTCATCGGTTGCCGGCCGGCGTCATTCCGAAGCTTCGCTTCGACGACTTCTCCGAGGGGCGTGCCTTGATGGACCAGGCCCATCGGGCATCGTTTGCGGCGTTGGCCGCCCTCGCCGATCCGGCCTGAGCAGCAGACCCAGCCCGTGAGAATCAGGGCCCGGTGTAGGCGATGAACGACGCACTGATGGCGTCGCCGGCTCCTTGATGGGTGTGGCGAGACGGCCGAGACGCCGGATCGGGGAAATGCTCGACCCACGGTGTGTCGATCTCTTTGCGCATTTCGGCGCTCGGAGCCCAGAAATCCATCTTCGCGACGTCGTCCCAGGACGCCCCAGCGGCTTCGAGCGCAGCACCGACGTGGGAGAAGATGTTGGCCAACTGCTCCGCTGCGGTCTCGGGGAGGTCGCGAGTGTGCGGGTTGTACGCCGACACCACCGAGCTCACCAGCAAGGGTCCGATCTGCGTAGCGACCGGGATGGCGGTGAGGTGGGTCAGCTGGTCGATTTCGATCGAACGTCGCGTCGCCATCGTCAGCCCTCCTGCTTCTTGGCTGCCGACCACGCCTCGAACTCGGCTCTGCGGTCGTCGGTCAATGGGAACACGCCGACCACCGACTCACCAGCCGCCACCCGTTCGATGGCGAAGTCTTCGCGGTGTTCCTGGTCGGCTGCGTCACGGGCCACTTCCTCGACGAGAGCCGCGGGAATGACCACCGCGCCCTCGCCGTCGCCGACGATGATGTCGCCCGGCATGACAAACACGCCGGCGCAGGTGATGGGCTCGTCGTTGCTGAAGGGCATGTGATGCCGGCTCCACGTCGACCCGTGTGAGGCTCGGTGGTAGACCGGCTTGCCGAGCGCAGCGATCGCAGGCGTGTCGCGGAGCGCTCCATCGGTGATCACACCGACGGCTCCGCGCTGGTATGCCCGAAGCGTGTAGATGTCGCCGACGGTGCCGGCGTCCGGCACGTCGCGCGCCTCGATGACGAGCACGTCGCCGGGTTCGGCGGTTTCCGATGCCCGACGTTGGGCGTTCATTCCGGCGCCGAACTCGCCGGCGACATCGGCCCGGTGCGGAACGTATCGAAGCGTCCTGGCCCGGCCGACGAGCGACTGCCCGTCGAGGAGGGGCTTCAGACCAGAGAGGAACGTGCTGCGCATCCCTCGCGACTGGAGCTGGCTGGTGATCGTCGCCGTCGACAATCCGGCGAGGATCTCACGAAGCTCATCGGTGAGAACGTCGGGGATGTCGGTTGGATTCGTCATTCGTGCCTCGTGCGGTCTTCGTCGGAGACCTCGCCATGGCGGCGAGGCGGGGATCAGACTCCCAGTGGCGGCATCGGTGGTCAAGTACCCCTCGATCGAGCTGGCGGGAGTGCAGGCGAGCCACCGGCGCCACCACCGATGAAGCTGGTCGCGTGTGCTAGGCCGGAGCGATCCC
>CALLIQ010000448.1 GCA_938008925.1 uncultured Acidimicrobiales bacterium | reverse complement strand
GAAGCGGAGTACCTTGGGAGCCGGTAACCGGTTGCTGGTCTGTCCGCGCCGGAACCGACGGCCCGATCGCCGATCTCGGCGATCGCGACGCTGACCCCGCACCGGTGACGACGATCGCGTGGCGACTGTGGCATCTCGCGTCGGACTGCTTTGCGATCTACACCGCCCGATTCCGGAGTGAACCGTTCGAAGACGACGATCTGGCGTGGACGCTCGATCCGACCGAAGCCGTTCGTCGACTCGAAGCGAACTGGGTCGGCTTCCGGTCCGTGCTCGCCGGGCACGATGACTGGTTCGCCGAACTCGGCTCGGGGTTCGGGCCATGGCATCGGCATTGCATCGCCGACTTCGCCATGCATGCGAGCAACGAGCTGATCCATCACGGCGCGGAGATCGCGTTGTTGCGCGACCTGTATCGCGAACAGCCGTGAGACCGAGGGCGAGATGACGAAGATCTGAACGTGGTGCGAAATCAGGATTCGCTGACGGTCGATCCCGGTTGGGCGTTGCATGCTCCTCGTGGAAACGGCACCCGGCGAACGTGTCGATGATGTCCGTGTCCATGAGGTCGGCCCTGCCAACGATGTCCCTGTCAACGATGTCCCTGCGGTCGTTCGACCTCGGACCTCGGTTCGCGAGTCACTGCCCGGACTCATCCGATCGTTCGGACCTCACGGAGCCTGGATCGCGATCTGGAGCGCGGTCGGCGCCTTTGGCACGGTCCTGACGCCCCTGCTTCTCACCCGGCCGCTCGCCCTGCTCATCCTCAGTCCGCGCACGGTCGTCGTGGTCGTGGCCGCGGCCCAGCTCGATCTCATCCCCTTCTTGCTCGTTGGGCTCTTCAGGCTCTCCGTCGCCGATTGGTCGTACTTCGAACTCGGGCGACGAGCGGGCGCAGTCAGCGAGCTTCCGAGTTCGTTGGCCGGCGTGCGGGCCCGCGTCGCGAGGTTCTGGCCGCTTCGACTGATCGGTCGGGTCTCGCATCGGCTGGCTGCGATGGTCTGTCGTTCCCGCCCGGCCGCGGCGCTGGTGCTGGCGCTCCGGCCGAGCGGGCGCTATCTCGCTGTGGCTGGCGCATACGGCGTGTCGTGGGGGCTCGCCGCCGCGTCGTCGGTCTTCGGCACGGTGGCCTACCTCGTCATCGTGCACCAGTCGTTGGCGACCGTGACGGGTTGAGCCAACCAGCGGCGCATTGCCCACGCGTTTGCGTCAGCTCGGGTCGCCGGTGAAGCTGACCGCATGTGGATCCGCCTGCGCCAGATCGCCCTCGTTGCCGAAGACCTCCAGTCGGCGGCGGCCGACATCGGCAACGTGCTCGGCCTCGAAGCGTGCTTCACGGACCCGGGCGTGAAGGTCTTCGGTCTCAAGAACACGCTGTGGCCGATCGGGTCGCAGTTCATCGAAGTCGTGACACCGATCGAGGACGGCACCGCCGGCGGTCGATACATCGAGCGTCGCGGTGGCGACGGCGGCTACATGATCATCAACCAGGTCGATGACGTCGCTCGCCGGCGAGCCCGCGCCGCCGAGCTCGGCGTGCGGGTGGCGTTCGATCTCAGCTACCCGGACGAAGGTCACGACGGGATCCAGCTCCATCCCGCCGACACCGGTGGTTCGTTCTTCGAGATGGATCAGATGACCGACGAGGTCACCGCGGCCGACCCCGACGCGGAAGATGGTCCCTGGTATCCGGCCGGAAAGAACTGGAAGCCGTACGTGCGGACCGAGCTCGTCTCGGGGATATCGGCGGCCGAGCTACAGAGTCCAGATCCCGAACGCCTCGCAAAGCGATGGGCCGACATCGCGGAGGTCGACGTCGTCGCCGACGCAGACGGCAACCCGACGGTGCCGTTCGACAACGCCGTCGTTCGGGTCGTGCCCGACGCGGACGGTCGGGGCGAAGGCCTCGGCGGCATCGACGTGGTGACCGTCGATCGAGACGCCGTGCTCGACGCGGCCGACGCTCGCGGGGTTCGCTCCGGCGACGATCAGGTGATGATCGCCGGCCTCCGGGTCAACCTTCGCTGAGCGGTTCCACCCTCCGGGGGCCGTTTCGGCTTCGCCTGCACGGAGCGGGCTAGTTCTGTTCGGCTCGCCAGGCGGGGAGCGAGGCCGCTTCGGTGCCGATCGAGGTCGAGTCGCCGTGGCCGGTGTGGACGATCGTCTCGGCCGGCAGCGTGAACAACTTGTGCTCGATCGAATCGAGGATGAGGTCGTAGCTCGAGAAGCTTCGCCCTGTGGCGCCCGGCCCACCGTTGAACAGCGTGTCGCCGGAGAACAACAGGCTGTCCTCGGCCAGGTGAAGACAACAGCCGCCCGGTGAGTGGCCGGGTGTATGGATCACCGAGAGCTCGGCGCCGGCGATCGACAACACCTGTCCGTCGGTCAGCGTGTTGTCGACGCGACGATCGGGATACACGGTCTCCCACAGCATCGTGTCGTCCGGATGGAGCCAGATGGGGCAGCCGGTTTCGTCGGCCAGCTCGGCGGCCGCGTTGATGTGGTCGTTGTGGCCGTGCGTCGAGATGATCCCCTTGAGGGTCCGACCGCCGAGCGCCTCGAGGATCGCCACGTGATCATGCGCCGCGTCGAGGACGATCGCCTCGCGGTCATCGCCGATGATCCACACGTTGTTGTCGACCTCGAAGTCGCCGCCGTCGAGGCTGAAGATGCCGGATGTGATGACGTGGTCGAGTCGTGCCATCCGGGGAGTATGGCCGGGATCGATGACCCGAGCACGGCTACCGAGGGTGGTTCTCGGTTCCCATGCCAGCGGTGATGAACACGCACGTCGCCTCGGCGTCGACGTCGGCCGTGTGCCAGTCACCTGGTTCGTTGATCACATAGTCGCCGACGCCGAGTTCGGCCACGACTTCCTCGCCGTCGGGTCCGCCCTTTCGCTGGGTCAGTGTGACCCGCCCAGCGGTGCACAGGACGATCTCGGTCCCATGCGGGTGGACCTCCCACACGTCCCACGATTCGGTGAACGTGTGCATGCTCACCAAGCGACCCTCGACCCCGTCGCTCTCGGTCTGCATGCCGTAGTTCATGTACCACTCGCCGTCGCCGGTGAAGTCCGGGAGCACGACCGAGGTCGCTCCCAGACCGAGGTGGATCGGGTTCTTCGTCAGCTTCTCCGGCATGGCCGTCCCCCTGGATTGTGATTGTTCAGTCGTCGATGACGACGCTCACCCTCAGTCGTCGATGACGACGACCGACCGAAGCACGCCGCCGCCCTCCATCTTGTGGAACGCCTCTTCGACCGCATCGAGATCGATCGTCTCGGTGACGAACCCGTCGAGGTTCAGGCGACCCTGGAGGTAGAGATCGATCAGCATCGGAAAGTCTCGGCTCGGCAGGCAGTCGCCGTACCAGCTCGACTTCAGGGCTCCGCCTCGACCGAACAGCTCGATGTAGGGCAACTCGATCTTCATCTCGGGGTTCGGAACCCCGACGAGGACGACGGTGCCGGCCAGGTCGCGTGCGTAGAACGCTTGCTCGTAGGTCTGCGGCAGGCCGATGGCCTCGATGGCGACGTCGACGCCGTTGCCGTCGGTGAGCTCTCGGATCTTCTCGACCGGGTCCTCGTTCGCGGAGTTGACGGTGTGGGTGGCACCGAAGTCCTTGGCCCATTCGAGTTTCTGGTCGTCGATGTCGACGGCGATGATCGTCTTGGCCCCGGCCAATCGCGCGCCCTCGAGCGCGGCATTGCCGACGCCGCCGCAACCGAACACGGCGACCGTGTCACCTCGTCCGACCTCGCCGGTGTTCATGGCAGCGCCGAGGCCGGCCATGACGCCGCAGCCGAGGAGGCCGGCAACCTCGGGCTTGGCGGCCGGATCGACCTTCGTGCACTGACCTGCGGCGACGAGCGTCTTCTCACAGAAGGCGCCGATGCCGAGCGCAGGAGACAGCTCCGTGCCGTCGGTCAGCGTCATCTTCTGCGTGGCGTTGTGAGTGGCGAAGCAGTACTGCGGCTTGCCCTTTTGGCACGAACGGCACTGACCACACACCGCACGCCAGTTGAGAATCACGTAGTCGCCAGGGGCGACCTCGGTGACGCCATCGCCGACCGCCTCGACGATGCCGGCGGCTTCGTGGCCGAGCAGGAACGGGAACTCGTCGTTGATGCCGCCCTCTCGGTAGTGGAGGTCGGTGTGGCAGACACCGCATGCCTGAATCTTCACCACGGCCTCGCCTGGCCCGGGATCGGGAATGACGATCGTCTCGACGGTGACCGGCTCACCCTTCGCCTTGGCGATCACTCCACGAACTTCTTGCGGCATCCGACGTCTCCGTTTCATTCCCCAGCATGACCGTCGTCCAACAGCGTCGGGCGACGGCCGTACCGTAGTGGTGGGGGGAGGGGTCGGCCAGCGATCACGCTGCGGGAGGACGTGCCCTCCATCCGCGGGATGAGGACGGAACCCCTCCGCGAGCCGATGACCGATGAGACGGCCGAGTTTTACCGTCGTCGATATGGCTCTCCACCACCCCTTCTCGCCGGTCTCGTCAACTCGTTCGGGGGTCCGCTCGCCCGTGCATCGGCTCGTCGTTCTACTCGCCGCGGTCGGACTCGCCGCTGCCGGTTGCTCGAGCGATGGCGTCGGCACAGCGGACGCTGCGGTCGATGCCGCCGCGTCTGCCGCCACATCGGAGGGCACGGCGCCGTCGAGCGCTGCGGAGGAGTCGGATGCCGACGACGGGGGAGCGTTGGATCAGGAGAATGAGGAACCAGCGCTCGATGAGGAGCCGTCGTTCGAGTTGGTCGGCGACATCGCCCTCGACACCGCCGAGGTGAACGACCTCGTTGCGTTCGTGGAGGAGACGACCGGCCGCGATTTCCTCCGGCCGCCCGTGATCGTTTCGCAGACGCCCGAGGAGTTCGCCGCCCAGCTGATCGAGTTGACCCCGGAGGAGGAAGCCGAGGCGGTCGAGCAGTCGGCCCTTCTGGCTCGGGCGTATCAGGTGCTCGGCTTGTCCGACCAGACCCC
>CALLIQ010000447.1 GCA_938008925.1 uncultured Acidimicrobiales bacterium | reverse complement strand
GTGTTCTTTGATGATCTCATGCGCTGTTTCGCGCCCGAGACCGCCTCGAACGGCATGCATGAGCAACGTCGGCGAGGCCAAGAAGGGCAGATAGCGATCCAACTCCGCCTGCACGACGCCATCGAACACGCCGAAATCACTCAGCACGGCGAAGGTCGTTTCGAGCAGACCATCGATCGCGAAGAAGGCGTCCGGAATCACGACGCGTCGAACGACAGAACACGAGACATCGCCTTCGTTCCATTGATCACCGGCCAACCCGCCGGCCATCGTCACGTGTCCTTTGAGGATGACGGCGAGTCCGTTGATGCGTTCACATGACCGAGTGTTCATCTTGTGAGGCATGGCGGACGAACCGACCTGACCGGGACGGAAGCCCTCCGTCGCGAGGTCGTGCCCGGCCATCAGCCGGACGGACAGCGCGATGTTCGCCGGCGCCGCAGCGAGCTGAGACAGAGCGGCGACGACACCGAACTCGCGAGATCTGGGTGCGACCTGGGCGACCGCGTTCATCACGTCTGGAACGCCGAGATGGTCGGCGACGAGTCGTTCGAGCTCGGAGGCAGCCTCGGGCGATCCAAGGAGGTCGAGCTGATCCTGTTGCGAACCAACCGGGCCCTTGACGCCGCGAAGGGCGAACGTCTCACGAAGGTGGCGGATCGTTGCCACGGCCGCCATCAGTTCCTCGCCGAACTGGGCGAACCGCTTGCCGATCGTGGTCGGCTGGGCGGGCACGTTGTGGGTCCGCCCGACGATGACCGTGTCGGCATGAAGAGCAGCGAGTTCGCCGAGGAACCCGACCAGAGCGATCGCTCGCTCCTCGATCAAGCCCAGGGCACGGAACATCTGCAATTGCTCGACGTTCTCCGTCGCGTCACGAGAGGTGAGTCCCTTGTGCAGGTGTTCATGACCTGCCAGCGCACAGAACTCATCGAGTCGAGCCTTGACGTCGTGACGGGTTTCGAGCTCGCGACGCCGAATCGATTCGAGATCGATCGTGTCGATGACGGCTCGGTAGTCGTCGAGAACCGACGCGTCGACGTCGAGGCCCAGCTTGATCTGCGCATCGAGTACGGCCACCCAGAATTCGCGCTCGAGACGGACACGATTGATCGGGTCGAAGATCTCGACCATCGCTGCGCTCGCATAGCGATCAGCAAGGACGTTCTGAATGGTCATCGTCGAACTCTCCAACGCAGTCGAAGTGATTGCTCAAGGGGTGCCCGCACGAGGACGATCCATTGAGAAGGGACAAGTGTGCCAAGAAAGACCTCGAGGAAGTGTCGTGCAGGGACGGTGTGACAACAATCCACTCGATCAGGCGGAGGACGTCTGCAACGAGTGTGGCGGCGAATATTGCGCTCCTTGTCTGGTCTACCCGCGCGGCCAGAAGCGCCCGCCCGTCTGCAAGGCGTGCGCCATCCTGAAGTCGGGTGTGCGAATGACCGGGCGCAGCGAGCAGTGGGAGAACGCGAACCGCAAGGGCATTCGCAAGCGGCGCAAGTCGGTCCAGGAGGCCGCGGCAGCCGACCCACAAGACCATGTCTTCCGCTTCTTCGACGAGGAGGGCTCCGACATCGAGCTTCGCGACCGCGAATCGCTGGCCGAGCTCGCCGCCATGGGGAGCGCCGACGAGGAGCCGGCACCGAAGAAGGGGCGCCGCTGGCGCCGCAAGGACGACAACAAAGAAGACAAGAGGGCCGACAACCCGGACGACAGCAGCGAGGCGACGACGGCTGGTCAACTCACGTCGGTCCCGATCCCAGACGGCGCGGAGGAACCCGAAATCGCCGAGATCTCCGCATCAGGCGATGGGGTCGACATCGAGGAGTTCCTGGCCGAGGAGCGGCGCCCTAAGCGTGGCTTCCGACGCCGAGCCGACGACGAGGTTGCTGCGAAGGGCGATCCGGCCGACGACAACGACAAGACCGCTGACGAAGACACGGCCGACATCGACGACGCCGACGAGTCGGTCGACATCGGCGCCGCGCTGTCGGTCATCGACGCCGCAGCGGCCAGCCACGACCGACACCGCCCGGGCACCGAACCGGTCGACCCGTCACCCGTCGAGTCCTCGCCGACAACGCAGCGGTCGTCTTCACCTCGAGCCACCGAATTGCTGTCGAAACTCCGCGAGACCGGCGGCGGCGCTCAAGCCGTCGAACCGGCAGCCGTGGCGATCCCGGATGACCCATGGGTCGCAGTGACCGAGTCCGCTGGCGCTCCTGAGCCCAGCGAAGCCGATCCGTTCTTCGAGCCAGCGCCCGAGACAGCGACGGTGGACGCCTTCGTGCCGGCCGCCTCCCCCGAGTCCGAACCCGACCCGTTCGCACCGGCGGACGTGGATGCGTTCGCACCAGCAGATCCGTTGCCGGCTCCCCTCGTCGACTCGACCATGACGCCGGCCGTCGAGGCGGATCCATTCGAAGTCACCTCCCTCAGCTCGACGCCGAACGTGCAACCGGACGATCCGTTCGTCAGCCACGGGACGCCCGACGCTGCGGTGCTCGATCCCTTCGGCGTTGATGCTCCACAGCCGACGCCGTTCGAAACTCCGGCTGCCGCCGAACCGCCCGCCACCGAGTCGCCATTCGCCGAACCCGTCGCGGTGTCCGAGCCGACGGCGCCTGCGCCCACGGCGCCTGAGATCACAGAGCCTGCGACCACGGCGATGCCGGAGCCGGCTTGGACCAGGTCGGCACCCACGGCCGATCCGATCGCCGACCCGGTTGCGGATTCGGTCGCCGAGGCGAACCCGTTCGACGAGCCGACCCCGGATCCATCGGCGCCGGCGCCATCTACGCCGTCATCGACGAACCCCCCGCCCGGCGCGGCGGATCGCGACGCGGACGGAAACTGGATTCCCCCCGTCCTGCGAGGCATGGCGCCCGTGCAGGAACGTCAAGCGCTCCCCAAGCGACGCGGCGGCTGATCGGTCAGGGCCGCTGATCGATCTGGGCCCGACCGCTGGCCCGCGACCTCAACCCCAGTGAATGAACTGGTCTCGACCAGGACCGGTCGATGCCAACGTGACCGGAATGCCGACCTGCTCCTCGAGCGCCCGCAGATACGCCTGCGCCTTCTCGTGGAGATGCTCAGGTTCGGTGGCGGCCGTCTGATCGGCCTTCCAGCCTTCGTAGGTCTCGTAGATCGGCGTTGCCCGATGCAGTTCGGACTGGTGGTACGGCAGCTTCTCGACCCGCTTGCCATCGATCTCGTAGGCGACGCACATCTTGACCGTGTCGAAGGTGTCGAGAACGTCGAGTTTCGTGATGGCGAGCTCGGTCAGGCCGTTGATGCGAGCTGCGTGGCGCATCATCACGGCGTCGAACCAACCGGGCCGACGACGGCGGCCGGTGTTGGTGCCGAACTCCTTGCCGATGTCCACCATTCGATCGCCGTCGTGATCGCCATCGAAGAGTTCTGACGGGAACGGTCCGGCACCGACTCGGGTGACGTATGCCTTGGCGATGCCGACGACCCGTGTGATCTCCTTCGGACCGATGCCGGCACCGGCGCAGACGCCGCCGGCGATCGGGTTGCTCGAGGTGACGAACGGGTAGGTGCCGTGGTCGAGGTCGAGGAAGGTGGCCTGGGCGCCTTCGAACAGCACGTGCTGTCCGGCGTCGAGCGCATCGTGGATCAGGTTGACCGAGTCGGCGATGTGCGGCTGGAGCGCAGGGAGGCACTCCGAGAGCACCTTGTCGGCGATCTGATCGGGATCGAGCGGCAGCCGATTGAAGACCTTGGTCAACACCTTGTTGGTGTGGGTGAGCGCGGCGTGGAGCTTCTCGCGGAAGATCGCTTCGTCGAGCATGTCCTGGACGCGGATTCCGACGCGCATCGCCTTGTCGGCATACGCCGGGCCGATGCCGCGCTTGGTGGTGCCGAGCTTCGCCTTCCCCAGGTGGCGCTCGTGCAGCGCGTCGAGCTCCTGGTGGTGGGGGAGGATGAGGTGGGCGTTGCCCGAGAGCTTGAGGCGGCTCACGTCGATCCCTCGGCTCGAGAGACTGTCCATCTCCTTGAGCAGGACGAACGGGTCGACCACCACACCATTGCCGATCACGGGCGTGATGTGGTCGTAGAACACACCGCTCGGGATCAGCTGGATGGCGTACTTCTCGCCGTCGATGACGATGGTGTGGCCAGCGTTGTGGCCACCCTGGTAGCGGACCACCATCGACATCTCTTTGGCGAGGAGGTCGGTGAACTTGCCCTTCCCCTCATCGCCCCACTGCGTTCCAACGACAACTGTTGCAGGCACGTTGGTCAACCCTA
>CALLIQ010000446.1 GCA_938008925.1 uncultured Acidimicrobiales bacterium | reverse complement strand
ATTCGAGGGTCGGGTCCATCATCGGAGCGACCATCACCGACGAGTCTGGGTGCTCGCGCTGGAGACCGTCGGCGATCTCGGGCCGTGAAACGGCGAGGGCGACCGGACGTCCGGTGCGGGCCACGCTCGGCCACCACGATGCGAAGACCGTGCTGCCGGCCAGGCGGGCGGGAAGCGCTCGGTTCGCCAGTTTCGACGTTCGCACGATGGGCCAGCCGTCGGGCAGGATCCAGTCGGCGTCGGCGAACTGCGCTCTGGTCGCCTCGAGATCGGCCTCCTGAAGCCGAACGACGATGTCGACGTTTGGTGTCACCAGCAGCGCGGGCCTGTGTTCGACCGGCTTCCAATCGAGCAGATCGGTGACGACGGCACCCTCGTCGGGGGCCGACATGAACGCCATGCCGAACAGCTCGACCGTGTCGCGCCCGTGACCGCGCTCAGGCCCGCCGTCAGAGCGCGTCGAAGCATCGGCTTCGGAGGCGTTCGACTGTGCGGGGTTGGAGTCCACTGGCAGCTCCAGGCGGGTTCTTCAAAATGATAGAGATGGCCCCAACCGGCGGTGGGAGCCATTCAGCCCATCCCATGACGGGCCCTCGCACGTGGAGAACCAGAATGAACGGGCTGAAACGGTTGTCATCCTGTCGGCGTGAGCCGTCCAACCATGAACGACGTTCCCGTGAATCCGACATACACCGTGCCGAATTCGTCGAGATCGCCTGCGATGGCCTTCACCGACTGATAGTTCCCGAGCGGAGCCGTGGAAACGAGTTCCCAAGCACCCGAGCCGCCGACCGAACGCCAGACACCGGTCTGGGGTCCTGCGCCGTCCTCGATCGTGCCATACAAATAGATCGTTGCGGCCGCGCCGTCGCTCTCCGCTGCTCCGAACCCAACGGCGGTGACGTCGGACGTTCCGGCGACGGCGTTCCATGTCGCCCCTGCGTCGGTGCTCTCGTACAGCGGGAACGAACCCTCTTCGAGGATTCCGGGCGTGAAGAGCAGATGACCGGAATCGGTCGGCGACACGGACAACGTTGCGTTGAAGAAGCCAACGGTCCATCCGGTCGGGAGCCCCTCGGACGGCTGGAGCGTCCACGTCGCGCCACCGTCGGTGGAACGATAGAGGCCGTTTCGCTGGTGGTAGAGGTAGAACGTGCCTGGCTCGATCCGGTCGGCGGCGAGGACCTTGCGGTTCAAGAAGAGCTGACCGTGCGATCCGCCCCGATAGACGCCTTCGTCGTCGAGGAGATCTTCGGTGCCGGGAAGGATGACGGGCTCCCACGTCGCCCCTCGATCGACACTGCGGTGAACGGCACCGTTGAACGTCGGAAGCCAGACGATGTTGTCGGTGTCGTTCGACGAAACCGCGATGTTGCCGAAGCGCAGGTCGACGGGGTGGTCGCCGTCGTAAGAGGCGAATCGCTCCCAGGTCTGACCGCCGTCTGTTGAGAAGCCGGAGTGATAGGCGAGCCCGTCGCCTTCGCAGCAGAAGCGCTGGTCGCCGACGGTTGCGACGATGAAGTTCGGGTCGGCCGGCGACCAATCGAGGTCCCAGGCGGTGTTGAATCGTGGCGTCGGGCCCTGAATCGCATCGGCGGCGTCGTCGCCTCCATGCCAGAAGATCGAGCGATCCCAGTGCGCTGTGACGACCGCGCCGCCGGGCGGAGCGACGACGTCGTTCGAGACGAGCTCTTCGATGCCGAGCGTCTCACACGTCATATCGAAGGAGCTCGAGTCATCGAGCTGAACGGTCCAGACACCGAACCCTTCGGGGATCCAGAGCTTGCCGTCCACGTTGCGGTCGAAGAGCATCGACCCGCTCGGCAGGTAGTCGTTGACGTATTGATCGAGCCAGGCGATGTCGTCGCACGATGCAGAAACGTCGAGACGGTCCCAATTCGCCCCGCCGTCGCGTGTCCGATACGTGTGATCGGCGATGCCTTCATCGGCGACGATCACGTGGTTCGGGTCGTTTGGATCAACGGCGACGGTCTCCCAGCGGCGACCGTCCTGGGGTGACGTCGTGGTCACCGCATCACCGTCGATGATCGTGATCACTCCGGGATCGCGTTCGGCCACCCAAAGACGACCATCGGCACCCAGCTCGCCGTCGTAGGGCAGCCCCTCAGACGGGGCGAGGAGCGAGAACGTCGCTCCCCCATCGGTCGATCGCCAGACGCCCGAGTCGGCGACTCCGGCCCAGACGGTCGAGCCGGTCGGGTCGACGACGACGAACAGCACGCCCGCCGCATCGCTCTCACTGGCGTCGCCGGGGACACCGTCGACTTTGGTCCAGTTCGTTCCACCGTCGGTCGATCGCCAGAGCCCGTCCGTGCGGGTTCCCAACCACACGTCATCGGGGTTTGCGGCGCTGATCGCCAGACGCTCTCCGTTGGTTCGCCAAAACGCATTGCCGTCCACGAGGAAGTCCTGCGCTGATGCGGTCCAGGTCTCGCCGCCGTCGTCGGATCGCAGGACGCGGCCGGTCGCAGCGGTCTCATCACCGCCGACGCTCATGAGGATGCGGTTCGGGTTGGTGGGAGCCACCGCGATCGACTCGACCGCCCAATCACCGATGCGAGGATCGGCGACCGTGTCGAAGTCGAGGAGTTGATTCCATCGCTCCGCAGCGGGGTCCCACCGGTAGGCGCCACCGACGTCGGTCCGCATCAACAACGTTGACCCGTCATCGCTGCTGGCTGCGCCGGTGACGAAGCCGCCAGAACCGGATGACAGCACATTCCAGTCGTACTGATCGACCACCGGCACCACCTCGGGCGCGGGTTCGATCGACTCGGGTGGAGTGCCCGATGCGGTCGAATTCGGCGAGACCTCGCCGACGCCGCCGGGTGGACGCTCGGTTGTATCGCTACCACCCGTGCAGGCTGAAGCGAGCAAGGCGACGGCGAGCACCGCACGGCCGAGGCCGCGGGTCGCGAAGGAACGGGGCGTGATGGGGGTCACCGGCACGACAGTACTCAGGAGGCTTCGGCGGCCGGAGTCGCCTGGTCGTTGTGCC
>CALLIQ010000445.1 GCA_938008925.1 uncultured Acidimicrobiales bacterium | reverse complement strand
TGCGCCCACGTCTACGGCAACGTCGTGATGAACGGGGCGTTCTTCCTCGGCGCCAAGCTCGTGCTGAACGATCGCTTCGACCCGATCGACACCATGGGCCTGATCGAACGGCATCAGGCGACGATCTTCGACGGCGTCCCGACCATGTTCTTCTTCATGCTCGCCGACCCGAAGTTCGACGACTTCGACCTCTCATCGCTGCGACTGTGTGCGGTCGGCGGCCAGACCATGCCCGAGCCCAAGATGCGTGAGGTCGAGGAGCGCTTCGACTGCCCCTTGATCGAGCTGTGGGGGATGACCGAACTCGGCGGGCTCGGCACCACCTTCCCGGCATACGGTCCGCGCAAGCACGGTTCGATCGGGATTCAGATCCCGTATTCGGAATGCCGCATCGCCGACGCCGACGATGCCACGACGACGCTCGCGACGAACGAGGTCGGCGAGCTCATGGTGCGAGGACCGATCGTCATGCAGGGCTACTTCGGCAACGAAGAGAAGACGCGCGAGACAATCGAGCCCGACGGCTGGCTCCACACGGGCGACCTCGCTCGGATGGACGAGGACGGCTGCATCTTCATCGTCGACCGCAAGAAGGACATGATTCTCACCGCCGGCTTCAACGTCTATCCGGCCGAGATCGAGCGCGTCGTCGCCGGTCACCCCGCTGTGGCCCTCGTCGCCGTCGGCAGCGTCCCGGACGAAGCGCGTGGTGAGCTGGCAAAGGCGTACGTCGTTCTGAAGGACGGCGCGTCTGCGACCGAGGACGAGATCGTCGAGTTCTGTCGCGGCTCACTCGCGTCGTACAAGGTGCCCCGACTCGTGCAGTTCGTCGACGACGTTCCGAAGACGAGCACCGGGAAGATCATGCGTCGGATGCTGCAGACGCTCGACGAGTCCTGACTCACCCCCTCAGGCGAGGTGCGATCAGTCGGTCGGCGTGTCGAGGCGCGTCAGCCGGTTGCGCCACGGACCCCAGCGCCACGCCATCTCGTCGCCGTCGAGGTAGCGCGTCACGGCCACGAGTCGCTTGTCGCCCGGGTAGAGATTGAGGCGTCCGTCTTCGAACCGAGCGGCGACCGAGATTCGGGTCCCCGCCTCGCCGACGTCGTTCACGCCACCTTCGAGCGTGCCATCAGCGAACATGTCGTGGATCACCCCGCCGGCGGTGATCACCACGCGGTCGCCAGCCTGTTCGACTCGTTCGACGTGTCCCTTCAGCGGACCCTTCTCGACGCGCCAGACACCCCGCAGGTCGGGAGCACCATCCACGAGCGGCTCATCGCAGTCGGCAAGTACCGGTGCCGGCCAATCGCTCCCGTTCCAACCGCCGGGCGGCGTCTTTGCGACGGGGACGTCGGCCGCCTTGACCGACGCCGCATCCCGAGACGCCGCGAAGGGCGTCGGCTCGTAGTGTTCGCGACCAGCGGGTGGCGTGTCGGCCGGCGACCGGCGCCGCCGAATCGGGGCGGTGAGCATCGAGCCGACCATCTTTGCAACTGAGGCGATCACGGCACGCAACCTATGTTGTGCCAGTTCGACTCGCAAATGGCTCGCCGGCGAAACCCTGACGGCTACTCGGGTCGGTTGAACACGGGCGGGCGCTTCTCGAGAAACGCGAGCATCCCCTCGGCCGCATCTGGCGTGCCGGTCGTGAGGTGCACACCGGCTCGCTCGGCCGCGAGCAACTCATCGAGCGTTTTGTCTTCGCTGTCGTGCAGCGAGTCGAGAACGGCCTTCACCGCGAGGCGCGGTTGCCCCGCCAGCTCTGCGGCCAGAGCGATCGCTCGATCCTTCAGTTCAACAACCGGCCAGACCTCGGTGACGAGCCCGATCGCCAATGCCTCTGGGCCGGTGATCTTCTTCGCACGAAGAATCATGTCGAGCGCGTGGGTTCGCCCGACGCACTTGGCGAGTCGGGCGCTACCGCCCCAGGCCGGCGTCGAACCGAGATCCATCTCGGGGAGGCCGATCTGGGCGCCCTCGGTGGCGGCCAACCTGAACGTGCACCCGAGCGGCAACTCGAGCCCGCCGCCGAGGCAGTAGCCAAAGAGGGTCGCCACCGACGGCTTGCCCATGGTCTCGATCCGCGAAATCACGCGGAGCCGTTGATCGAAGAAGGCGTCCGGCCCACCCCGGTCGGCGATGCCCGACCCGAGCTCCTTCAGGTTCATGCCGACCGAGAAGTTGGTCGTTCCCTCCGACGTGATCACGAACGCTCGGACGTCGTCGTCGGCAGCGATGTCTTCGACGACCCCCTCGAGCTGATCGATGTAGGCGAGCGACATCCGGTTGAGCGGATCGTCGTTGATGGAGATCACGGCGACCGCGTCGTCCCGCTTGGTCACAAACAGTGGTGGGTTGTCCGTGTTCACGTCGTCTCCGTTCACGTCGTCTCCATGAAGTCGATCAACCGCCTCGCCAACTCCGGGCCCTGGCTTTCCTGAATGAAGTGACCCGCCGGAATTCGATCGTGAGCGAGCCCCGCCGCTCCCGGCACGTTCTCGATCAGTGTGTTCTGGATCGATTCCGATCCGACCAGCATGTCGTACTCGCCGAACACCGTCAGGAACGGCTTGGTGAATTGCTTGAGCGCATCCCACGCGTCGAGGGTCCGCGAGGTGTCGATCAGCGAACCCATGCTCGGCAGGGTTCGGATCCCGGTCATGAACCGCTCGTCGGGGAACGGTGCGTCGTAGGCCCGCACCTCGTCGTCGGTCAGTTCGATGCCACCGAAGTCACGACGAATGTTGTCGCTCGCTCGAAGCTCTGGACCCGTCAACGCATACAGCATCCACGCGTTGAAGAACTCCGACATGCCCTCCTTGATGTAGCCCTTCGCCGCGCAGTCGGCGGCGAAGTCGTCGAAGGTTCTGATCGCAGCATTCGGATCGACCGGGTAGGCCTCGCGGTCGATGCCTTGTGGCACGTCGAGGATCGGATCCGGCATCAGGAACAACCCGGCGTTCGAGACCATGACTCGACGGAAGCGATCGGGATGCTCCGCAACGACCATCAACCCGGTGATCCCGCCCCAGTCCTGACCGAAGAACGTGATGTCGCTCAGGTCCAAGGCGTCGATCATCGCCTTCCACCAGGCCGCATGGGCGCCGACGGTGTGCGTGTGGATGTCGGTTGGCTTGTCCGATCGCCCCATGCCGATCATGTCCGGAGCGATGACGCGATGCCCGGCGTCGACGATGAGCGGGATCATCTTGCGATAGAGAAACGACCAGTCGGGTTGGCCGTGGAGCAGCAGCACCACCTGCCCGTCTCGCGGTCCCTCGTCGACGACATGCATGCGCAGGCCGTCGACGTCGACGTAGTTGGGTCGGTACGGGAAGTCGGGCACATCGCTGAACCGCTCGTCTGGCGTGCGGACGAACTCGCGACCATCGGCCGTTCGATGAACCATCGCCGGACGATACTTAGTGCGTGTACGACTGGCAATTCATTGACACGCATCCGGCAACGTGGGCTAGCGTCGGCCGGATGGGAGACGCACGATGAGCTGGCTGGTTGACGGCGCAACGTCGCGAGACGAGCTGCTGGCGCTCCACCCCATGCTGGCGGCCGACCATCAGCGGGTCCTCGACGAGGTCTGGGGTTCGACCGTCGATGCCCAGATCTTGGAACTGTGCCGACTGCGCACCGCGACGATTCTCGGCAACACCCGAGCATGGGACGAACCTCGCTCGCCAGCAGCGGTGCAAGCGGGCCTCGACGAATCGTTGGTGACCGCCCTGGCCGAGTGGCCAACCCACGCCGGCTTCGACGCGCCGACCAAGCTCTGCTTGGGCCTGGCCGAGCAGTACGTCATCGACGTGCACGGCATCTCCGACGAACAGGTCACCGAGGTCGAACAAGCCATCGGCGCCGACGGTGTGATCACCCTCACCACCGCACTCGCGGCGTGGGAGATCACGCACCGGTTCGACAATGCTCTCCTCACGAACGACCTCGTCACGAGTGCCCTCCCCGCATCCAGCGAATCTGACGCCACCCGCCAACAAGGAGCTCACTGATGGCCACCACTCCCCGACTGTCCTCGGCCATCGAGGGCAAACCGGCGTCGAGCCGGACGATCATGGCCCACAGCCCCGAGGTGCGAGCCGCCTTCGATCAGATGTACGCCACGCTGTGGTCACGTGGTGCGCTCGACGTCGACGTGAAGGAGCTCGTGCGTCTCCGAAACGCCCGGGTGACCGATTGCGGGCTTTGACGACAGGTCCGTTTCGACCAGGCCCGTGAGGCCGGTCTCACCGAAGA
>CALLIQ010000444.1 GCA_938008925.1 uncultured Acidimicrobiales bacterium | reverse complement strand
GCTCCGGCCGATGGAGCTAACGTCGCCTTTCCCCAATTTCGAGCTGGAGGGTTTCCATGGATCCCCACGTCGTTCTGACCTCGCACACCGCCCACAAATCGGGGCGTTTCGTCGAGGTGAAGTGGGGTGCCGAGGATCCGGCCGAGCGCGGCCCCGTGATCGGGACGATCTCGGACAAGGCCGACCGCAACGCCATCGGCAGCCACGGCGGCAGCTACTCGATCTATCGAGCGCTCTCGATCGCTCAGGGCGTCTTCCCGACCGACCACCGGCCCGACCTCACCGATACCGAGCCGACGACCGACATCGAACCGCAGCCGTCGTGGGGACGGGAGGGGGCGATCGTCTCGATCGACCCGTGGGGCGCGAACGTCAAGCGCTACTTCGGTGATCACCTGGCCGCTGGCTACAACGTCCAGCCGACGATCGCCGTGACCCAGGCCCACCTCCAGCTGCCGGAGATCAGCGAGGCGATCGAGGCTGGGCGTCTCGAGGTCGACGACGTCCACGTTCGAGCTCACGGTGACGTGGCCGTGACGAAGGTGGCGCTCGACCCCGTGTGGCATCTGCCGTCGATGGCGGCGCGCTTCGACATCGAGGAGCCCGATCTTCGTCGGGTGCTCTACATGGAGACGGGGGGCATGTATCCCGAGCTGGTCACCCGACCCGATCTCGAGATCCTCCTTCCCCCGATCGGCAGCACGACGGCCTACGTGTTCGGCAAGCCCGAGGATCTGGCGAACCCCGAGGTCGAGCTCACGCTGCGCGTCCACGACGAGTGCAACGGATCGGACGTCTTCGGCTCCGACATTTGCACGTGCCGTCCCTACCTCACGTGGGCGATCGAGGACGCGGCCCGAACGGCGCAGCGAGGCGGCGTTGGCCTCGTCGTCTACTACCGCAAGGAAGGACGAGCGCTCGGCGAGGTCACCAAGTTCATGGTCTACAACGCCCGCAAGCGACAGGACGGCGGCGACATGGCATCGACCTACTTCGAGCGGACCGAGTGCGTGGCCGGCGTGCAAGACGCGCGCTTCCAGGAGCTGATGCCCGACGTGCTCCACTTCTTCGGCATCACGAAGATCCACAACCTCCATTCGATGAGCAACATGAAGTACGACGCCATCGTCGGCAGCGGCATCGAAGTCCAGAATCGGCTGAGTCTTCCCGCCGAGCTCGTCCCGGCCGACGCCCAGGTCGAGATTGAAGCGAAGAAGGCCGCCGGCTACTTCACCGACGAAGACGTGTCCGACGACCTCGACGCCGTCGTTGGCCGGGCCCTGGACGAATGAGCCACTTCGCCGACCATCGGCAACTGCTGACCGCCGACGCTGTTCGGACACAGTGCGGTCGCGTCACCGAACGCGTCCGCAACGGCGGCGGGAAGTTCCTGGTGAACGACGACGCCCTCGACGACTGCGCCGCGCACGTGGTGGAGGTGACACGTTCCCGCTACCCCGATCTCGACATCCCCTATCACTCCCGATGGCGGCACTTCCGAACGCCGACGGCCACTAAATTGGAAGAACGGCTCCTGACCCACCTCGCCGATCTCGACCCGCTCGAATCGGCCCGGGTCGGCTTCGACCTCGTCATCCCCTCGGTGCTCCTTGATGCCGGGGCCGGCCCCCACTGGGCCTACCACGCACCGGACGCAGCCGAACCGGTCGGCCGATCCGAGGGCCTCGGACTCGCCTCGCTCGACATGTTCCTCGACGGCGCCTTCTCCACCCAAGGACGCCCCCGGACCGACGCCGACGCACTTCGATCGCTCACCAAGGAACGCCTCGAGCTCGGCTTCCAGGTGAACGACGCCAACCCGCTCGTTGGCGTCGACGGACGGGTCGAGCTGCTCCGGAGCCTCGGGTCGACAATGCGCGCCGACCCCGATCGATTTCCCACCGGTCGCCCGGGAGACCTCATCGACCTGCTCTGCCGCGACGGTGCCACGGCCATCTCAGCCCGTGCGCTCCTTGGCGCGGTGCTCGATGCACTCACCCCCGTCTGGCCGTCGGGTCGAACGCTCGGAGCGCCATTCGACCTCGGCGACGCCTGGCACTACCCGCCATTCGGGTCCGGGCCGGACGCCATCATCCCCTTCCACAAGCTCAGCCAGTGGCTCACCTACTCGCTCGCCGAAACCTGCGAACGGAACGGCATCGTCGTCACCGACCTGGACGACCTGACCGGCCTTCCCGAGTATCGAAACGGCGGATTGCTGCTGGAGACTGGCGTTCTTTCGCTCCGCGAGCCCAGCGCCGCCGAGGGGGTGCATGCCCCCGGAAGTGAGCTGATCGTCGAATGGCGAGCGCTGACCATCAGCTTGCTCGACGAGATCGCCGACCGCGTCCGGACCCGCCTCGGCCGGCCCGACATGCTGCTCGCCGAAGTCCTCGAAGGCGGCACCTGGGCTGCCGGCCGCGTACTGGCCTTCGAACGCGACCCCGCGGGCACCCCACCTCTCCACCTCGACAGCGACGGGACGGTTTTCTGATGACGCTGCACGTGCACACCGTTGATCATCCGTTGGCGCAACAGGCGCTCGGCCAGATCCGAAACCGGGACACACCGAGCCCGATGTTCCGCGCCGCAGTGGCCACGCTCACCCGACAGCTCGTCTACGCCGCCACGGCCGACCTCCCGACGGTGGCATCGACGATCCAGACACCGTTCGGAGAAGCCGAAGCGCACACAGTCGAGGCGCCGATTGCGCCGATCGCCATCCTGCGGTCCGGCGCCGCCATGCTCGAGACAGCCATCGACACGCTCCCCGACGGTCAGGCCGGACACTTCGGCGTCTACCACGACAAACGGGTCGGCGCGACCGTCGAGTACTACCTGAAACTCCCCGATGCGGTCGCGGACAGCCGAGTGCTCCTGCTCGACCCCGCAATCGGGACAGGCAAGACGGCAATAGCGACGATCTCCCGACTGCAGGAGTTCGGCGTGACCGACATCAGTTTCCTCACGCTCATCGCCTCGACGGTCGGCCTGGACCTGATCGCTGAGCACGCGCCCGACGTCCGCGTGTTTGCCGTTGCGGTGGGTGATGAGGCCGGTCCCAACGGTTACCTCCGGCCCGGGATGGGCGATTTCGGCGATCGCTACTATGGCTCCAAATAGACGTCGCGTACTCCAAATAGCGCCGCCGTTTAGATGAAGCCGTAGAACGCGAGACGTTGGTTGAGGTTCTCCGCGTTCATCGCGGTGAGGACGACGTCGATCAGACTGCCGTCCGCGTCGTAGAACGCCGTCATCGGCATGCCACCGGTCCCGCGCAGTGCCCGGTAGAGGCCATTGCGCTGCGTGCCACGAATGTCCTGCACGAGCGGGAACTGCTCGATGTCGTTGCGCTCGGCCATGGGGCGCCAGTTGCCGGTCTCGTTCGAGTTCACGAACACGAAATCCACCTGGCCTTCCAGCGCGAGCGCCGTTTCCCGGAAGTCCGGCAGCTCCTCGTCACAGGCATCGCACCAGGACGCGAAGAAGTTCACGACCGTCGGCGTGCCCTGAAAGTCGGCCAGCCGAACCCGTCCATCCGGGTTGGCGTCATCGTCCAACGCAGGGAGATCCCAGCTGGCCACCGCGGTCACTCCGTCGCCGCCGTCGTCCAGCGTGTCGCGAACACCATTGAAGATCAGTGCCCCGACGATCAGTACGCCCACACCGATGATCAGGCCCCACTGCGCTCGAGCTGAGAGACCCTTGCTCTTCTTCTTTGCCATGACTGACGTCTCCTATCCGAGATTGACGATCCACTCGAGTCCCACGGACCGCAGCACTTCCTGCAGCTTCGTGGTCACGAGAATGAGCCGGTTCGACATGAGCAGCACCCCGAACCCGATCAGCGAGATCGCCGAAACGAGAACGATGGTCTGCAGATGCTGTTTCACCCAATCGAACGCGCCGGCGAGTCGGGTGAACATCAGCCCAGTCGCCAGGAACGGGACCCCGAGACCGAGCGAGTAGGCGGCGAGCAGCGCCCCGCCCGTGAGCGTGCCATCGGCGCCGGCGGCGATGATCAGGATCGAGCCGAGGGTCGGGCCGATGCACGGCGTCCATCCGAAGCCGAACGCAGCGCCCGCCACCGGAGGGGCGGCACGGCCGAAGCGGCCGAGATCGGGGTGGAACCGGGCCTCCTGGTAGAAGCGAGGGTTCTTCGTCGTGATCGAGCCGAGGAGGAAGAGGCCCATCGCGAACACGAGGAACCCACTGATTCGGGTGAGCAGCAGTTGGTTCTCGAACAGGAGGTCGCCCAAGGCGCTCGCAGAGAGGCCGAGGCTGATGAACACGGCGGAGAACCCGGCGATGAACAGGCCGGTGTCGCGGGCGACCGGCCAGGAACTGGCGCGCTGGTCATCGGTGGAACTCGTGATGTCGAGGCCGGTAATGACGGAGAGGTAGCCGGGTACGACGGGGAGCACACACGGGGAGAGGAAGGAGATGACTCCAGCCCCGAATGCAATCAGGAACGACAGAAGGTTGATGGACTCGAGTTCGATTGCTCGGTAACCCGGTTCGGCGCTCCCGTGTTCCCTGAATCCAAGGGGATTTTGACCACTCGGTATCCCCGGGAAACGCAGGGCTCAGCACTAGTTTTGTGAGCTCAGCGGTGGGTTATGCGCATTGGGAGGTCGCCGTGCGCAATTGGCGCGACGATGTGCAACCGAATGCGGCGGGTCGGCTACTCACAGCAGTCGTCGTTGTGGCGACCCTGCTCGGCCTCTTCTCCTCGCCGGCGGCAGCACAGGCCGCAGACGCACTCTGCGTCTCGCCCACGACGATCGCATTGGTGGATGTCGTGGACGGCGGGTTCGAAGCGGCACCTGGGGTGACAACCGCACGGGGTGCATCGGTCGAGGACTCGCTGGTCGGCCCGGTCGTCTCACTTCGCGAGGTCGGCGCTCGCGCCCAGATCGAGCTTCCGCAACCGCTGTTCCACACCCAGTGGTCGGTTGGCGAGGTCGACCTCGTCGACCGTCTCCGAGTCGACGCAAACCTGCTCAACGCAGCACAGGACATCAGCAGCGCCCAGATGACCGGCCCACTGCATCGACGCGACGGCGTCGACGGACCCGGTCTGAGTGTCGAGGGAGAGTTCCAGCTCGGAGCGACCCGCCGAGCGAACCTCGTCCTGCCCGGTCCGGTCGACAGCGTGCTCTTCTCCAACGGAGGAACGACACCCCTCGATCTGACCGTGGCCTCCGGTTGCGCCGCGTTCCATGCGGACACCACGAGCCTGAACAGTCCCACCTGGGATCCGGAGACGGAACGGTTCATCGCCCGCTATGCGGTGACCATTCGAAACAATCTTCCCACCGCCTCGACCCTGCGCCGCGTCGGGATCGACGCCGAGGCGACCGACCATCACATCGAGGCGCTCATCGCGCAGCTCGACATCACGTCCCCCGGCTTCGGCACGGCGGAGATTCTCGATCTGCAACTTCCCTCCGTCTTCGCTCGCGTGCGCAACGACGCGTTCGACGGTGTCGAGACGACCGCGCTCCTCAGCGGACCCAGCCGGCTCGTCTCGAACGTTCCGCTCACCATCGAGATCGAAGTGGCCTACACGCCGGACTTCGACGATCCCGTATGGTCCGAGGGCGTCGACGCGCCGGCCCCCACGCTCGTGCTCACCGGAACCGTGGGAGACGTTCCCGTCGGTGCCTCCGTCGGTCTCATCGACGGATTGCGAACCGCCGGCGACGACGGATTCGACTCGCCGGCACCCGTGCTCCGATTGGAGCACATCCGCCTCGACGAACCGGTGGTTCGTCCCGACGGGGCCGTCGAGACGGCCGATCGCCTCACCGTGTTCAACGACGGCGAACTCAGCGTCGACGACGTCGCCATCACCTGGAACCTTGCCGACCAGTACGGGCCTGGCACCCTCCTCGTCGATCACACGCTCGTCGCCACCGGCGGCTGCGCCGATGCCGCGAACCCGGGCTTCGACGGCGTGAACGACATCGCGCTGGTCGACCCGCACTCGATCGACATCGGGGGCACGTGTGAGCTCGTCGTGCGAGCGACCGTTGTCCCCGGCGACGTTCCCGTCGGCGAGGGTACGGACTACACGACGATCGTCGTGGCGGAAGGGCGGTCGGGCATTCGTTCCGTCTCCGCCACCGCCTCGGTCACCGAGCGGATCACCCAGGTCGCCGCCTTCCAGACCACCGTGTCCGACCCGGTCGTTCGGAATCTGAACGACGGTCGATACGAACTGAGCGGTG
>CALLIQ010000443.1 GCA_938008925.1 uncultured Acidimicrobiales bacterium | reverse complement strand
GGTCGAGCCCGAACTCGGTGAGAAACCGTTCGCCCTCCGGTGTGAGGCTCGGCGTGCCCTCCGCCATGGCGACCACGCCGCGGTCGATGAGCGAATCGTGGAGGTCGGTACCGAGCCGTCCGGCGATGTGGTCGTAGCAGCTGCGGGCATCGCTCAGTCCGTCGCCGGGGCTCGGACGCTTCGGCGGCTCGGTCTCGGGAAGCTCGATGGCGTCCATGCGCTCGAGAAGTTCCGCCATTTCGCGCGAGGCGATCCGATAGGCGCGGTAGCGGCCGGCGGACTCGACGCTGACGACGCCCGCGTCGATCAACTGGTTGAGGTGCGAACTCATCGTGGAGGGCGCGACGCCACACACGCGGGCCAACTCGCCGCTCGTGTGCGCCGTGCCGGAGAGCAGTGATGCGACGGCGGTCGCCCTGGTCGGATGGGCGAGGGCGCTTGCGAGCGAGCTGATACGACTGTCGGCCACAGCGGCAATCTACGACAGCGACGTTTCGGCCCGCGTCGCGATGAGCGCCGGTCCGACGGGGGGATCGGTTTCGGTCAGCGAACCCCGGCGACGCGACGCCACGGGATCGGGAGCACCTCGACCAGGCCGCTTCGGTTGGCGGCGATCATCTCGGTCGCGCTGCGGGCGATCGCTTGATGGAACCGGCCGGACGGATCGGCATCGTCGCGGAGGAGCACGATGTCGCCCGTCGTCACGTCGCCGGGGCTGACCTGCCGCTGGCTCATGCCGAACTGGGCGCTTGCGATCGGGGACCCGCTCGACAGCAGGGCAGTCGATTGAGCCAGGCTGAACCGATCGGCCGACTGAGGTGGCGGTGCGGTGACGATGGCGTCGCCGGTGGCCGTGCCGTCGCCGGCGGGCTGGGAAGCGGCGACGAGTGCATCGCATCCGCAACCGCCCTCGGGGGCGCGGATCCGCGTCCCGACGAGGTCTTCGGCCTTGGCGGCGGTCATGGACTCGTCGCTGGCCTCGGCTGCGAGGGCGGCGTCGAACGCGTTCGAGGTTGAACCTGTTCGCGTCTGGTCCGCCGGGGAGACTGGCGGCGCGATCGTGCTGGCCGTGATGAACGGAACGCTCATGGGTGGAGCTTCGGTTCGTTCGGCCCATTCGTGAGGCGTGCCCGTGCTGGGTCGTGGTGGACCAGCGAGGCGCCGTCAGGCCGACAGGGCCTCACTCGGCCGGCGGAAGGCGGCGACGAACTCGTGGCCCGCGAGAACCACGAAGAACTGGAGCACGCTGAATCCCGCGATGGTTGCTCCACCGGCCGTCCCGTAGTGGAAGCTCACGACCAACCCGGCAAAGACGGAGGCCGAACCGACGAGGATCGACACGAGGGCGATCATCGGGACTCGATGCACGAGTAGCGACGCCGTCGCTGGTGGTCCGACCAACAGGCCGAACACGAGCAGCGTTCCGATGGCCTGGAAGCTGGCGACGATGCTCAAGGCGAGCATCGCGAGCAGGGCGGCTTGCGCGAACGCAGGCTTCATGCCGAGCGTCTGTGCCTTTGCTCGATTGAACGTGAGGGCGAGGAACGGGCGGTAGAGGACGACCGAAGCAAGCGCCACGATGATCGTTGCGATCAGCTGGTTGCGAATGTCTCCCGCCGTCACGCCGAGCACATCGCCGAACAGCAACGCCGTGACCTCGGTTGCGAACGACTGGGCTTGCGACACGATCACGATGCCGAGCGACAACATGCCGACGAACAAGAGCCCGATCGCCGTGTCCTCTCTGACGACGGTCCGCGATGACACGACGCTCACCAGGCCGCTCATGAGCAGCGCGGCGACGAGGGCGCCGATCAACGGGTTGAATCCCCAGAGCACCGCCAGCGCGATCCCCGGGATCACGCCGTGGGCCAGCGCATCGCCGAGAAACGAGAGTCCTCGCAGGACGACCCACGTCCCAACGAGCGATGTCGCCACGACCGCGATCAGGCTGCCGATGAGCGCTCGCTGCATGAACGACGGTTCAAAGGCATCGAGGACGAATTGCACCCCTCTGGTCTATCCGGCCAGAGCGTCTGCGATGCGTTGGGCGTTGGTCCGGACCATGTCGAGGTAGGACGCGCCGTCTGAACCGGGATCGCCGATCGACTCGGAGTAGAGAGCCACGACGGCGATCTCGCCCACCTCCAGCGCAAGGGTCTGGGCGAGTTCGTCCGACGATGACGTGTCGGCGAACACGGCGCCGATGCCCTCTGCCTCGACGACTTCCGCCAGTTCGGCGAGCGCTCCGGCGTCTGCGCCTTCGCTGGTCGATCCGCCCGGGATGACCGTGCCGACGACCTCGAAGTCGTAGCGGTCAGCGAAGTAGCCGAAGACCTCGTGGTTGGTGACGAGCACCCGGTTCTCGTCGGGGACTGCCGAGAGGATCTCGGTGACCTCACCGTCGAGGCTGTTCAACTCGGCGACGTAGGCATCGGAGGAAGCCTGGACCGCCTCGGCGTCGATGCCCTCGACGTTGTCGATCAAGAACTCGGTGATGCCTTCAGCGGCCGTCGCCATGCGGACGGGATCGGTGAAGAAGTGCGGGTCGTCGCCGCTGTGACCGTGCTCGTCGTGGCCGTCTTCGTCGGAGTGCTCGTCGTCGTGTTCTTCTTCGTCGGAGTGTTCTTCTTCGTCGGAGTGCTCGTCGTCGTGGCCGTGCTCGTCATGCGAGCCGCCCTCGCCGAACTCGATCGCTTCGACCGCGCTCATTGCTTCGAAGACCAAGACGCCGTCGCCTTCGGCCGATCCGATCACGTCGAGCAGGCCTTCCTCGAAGTCGGCGCCGTTGACGATCAAGGCATCGGCATCGGTCATCTGCGCCACCTGCTGGGCCGAGGGGGAGAAGTCATGGGGATCGGCGCCGACCGGCATGATCGTGACCACGTTGGCGGCGTCGCCGACCAGGTTCTCGACGACGTCACCGAGGATGTTGGTCGTCACGACCACGGTTGGCAGGTCAGCGCTGTCCTGCGTTGCGGATGTCTCCGCGTCGCTGGTGCCGCACGCAGCGGCGACCATCGTCGCTGCCGCCAGAGCAGAGAGAAGACGGATTGGTTTCAGTGCACGTGACATCGCCGAGCCTCCGAGAGAGAGTGAGAATCACTTTCAGTGAGGTCACGGTAAGCACCTTCGACCGCTCGCGACAACTCGGAATGAGAATCGTTTTCATTATTCGGGTTCTACGATGCGACGAGTGGACGTCGTGATCGAAACCAAGGGGCTCGAGGTCGCCTATGGCGACGCCGTCGCGCTCGCTGGCGTCGATCTGACCGTCTCAGCCGGTTCTTCGCTCGCGGTGATCGG
>CALLIQ010000442.1 GCA_938008925.1 uncultured Acidimicrobiales bacterium | reverse complement strand
ACACTAGGGCCGGTTGTTGGTGCAGCGCCAGCAGAGCGCCGCGAGCGGGGTGGACGTCTACTCGCCCACCACCGGCCGAGTCCGATCGGGGTCAGTCAGCCTCGGGCGGTGGATTGAAGCCCCACGGATTCTTCGACTGCCACTTCCAGGCGTCGCGCAACATCACTTCCAGCCCTCGATCGGCTCGCCACTCGAGTTTCTCGTTTGCCCGGGTCGGATCGGCCAACGAGGTCGCGATGTCGCCAGCTCGACGAGGTGCGACCTCGTAGGGGATTTCCTGCCCGCTGACCTCAGCGGTGGTCTGAATGATGTCGAGGACCGACGCACCGTTGCCGGTTCCGAGGTTGAACACGTCGCAACCGTCTTCGAGGTGGTCGAGGGCGGCGATGTGGCCGGCGGCGAGATCGAGCACATGGATGTAGTCGCGCACGCCGGTGCCGTCGGCGGTGTCGTAGTCGTCACCGAACACCATCACCTTGTCGCGACGTCCGACCGCGACTTGCATGACGAAGGGCACGAGGTTGTTCGGGTGGCCGGTTGGATCCTCGCCGATGTCGCCGCTCGCGTGGGCGCCGACGGGATTGAAGTAGCGCAGGAGGCTGATGCGCCAGCGGGGGTCGGCGGCCGCAGCGTCCTGGCAGATCTCTTCGATCATGAGCTTGGTGCGGCCGTAGGGATTGGTCGCGCCGGTCTTCGCCTCTTCGGGGATCGGGAGCACCTCGGGGTCGCCGTAGACGGTGGCCGAGGAGGAGAAGACGAGATCCCACGCTTCGTGCTCTGCCATGACGTCGAGGAGATTCATGGTGGAGACGAGGTTGTTGCGGTAGTAGCGGAGTGGCTGTTCGACCGATTCGCCGACCGCCTTGAGACCGGCGAAATGGATGGCACCGGAGATCGGGTAGGACGCGAACACCTTGCGAAGGGCGTCGATGTCGGTGAGGTCGACCTCTTCGAAGTCGACGTGACGGCCGGTGAGTGCCTTGACGCGCTCGATCGACTCTTCGCTCGAGTTTGAGAGGTCGTCGGCGATGACGACGTCGAAGCCGCGTTCGAGGAGGGCGACCGTGGTGTGGCTGCCGATGTAGCCGGCGCCGCCGGTGACGAGAATTGAGCCGCTCATGTTCTTCACACACTACTGTCGGCCGCTATGGGCCGAGCGTGAGTTGGCTCATCGCTGCGGCGGCCCCGCAGGTCGTCGAGCGCTCTGCTGGAGGGACCCGAAACATGAGTGACGTGCGATGACCGACTTCTCCGCGATCCCCGATCCGGGCTGGTACTACGCCGATGGTGATCCGATCGGCACGCACCGGTACTGGGATGGTGCGCAGTGGGTTGGCGGCCCACAGCCGGTGGCTGGGGCGTACGTGCCCGGGGCTGTCGGATTGGGCCCGTTCGCAGGACGTGAGGCTGGCTGGGGAGAGCGCTTCGGCGCCTGGATCATCGACCTGTTGCTGTGGGGCGTGCCTTACGGGATTGCCGCCTACTTCGCCGAGGAGGGCCCGGTCGAGCCGTTTCCGATCGTGAGCATCATCCTCTACGTCGTGGCGATCGTGATCTCGATCGCAAACTCGTGGGTGTACCAGGGCCTGACCGGCCAGTCCCTCGGCAAGAAGGCGATGAACATCCAGATCGTGCGCGACCTCAACGGTGCTGTGCCCGGCATCGGAATCATGATCGGCCGCGGTCTGCTCAGCGGCGTCTTCACGACCTTCAGTTGTTACATCTACTTCCTGCTCGATCACCTCTGGCCGCTCTGGGACGACCAGAAGAAGCGGCTGACCGACAAGATCGTCAACTGCACGGTCGTGAAGGTCGGCGCCTGATGCAGCCAGGACCGGGTCAGGGGCCGGCGCCCGGCTGGTACCACGGGGACGGCGATCCGCCGGGAACCGAACGGTACTGGAACGGCGGCGCCTGGATGGGTGAGCCCAGACTCATCGGGGGCGTGAACCCGGGCCCGACCCCGCCGGGCGGTCCACCCGGCGCGTCGGCCAAGCCGGGTCAGGTGAGCCAATGGCGGCCGGAGGAGTTGGCTGGTTACGGGCAGCGGTTCGTCGCGGCCTGGATCGACATTGCGGCGTGGGCCATTCCGATGTTCGTCGCGTTCCAACTCACGGGCGGGTTCGACTCGGAGGAAGACTTTGGGCGCGGGGCGGGAATCGGCATTCTCGCCGCCGTGCTCGTCTGGCTGGCGAACGGTTGGCTGGCACCGGCGGTCACCGGACAATCGCTCGGAAAGGCGTTGCTCGGCACCCGTCTCGTCAACGATCGAACCGGCCGCCCGCCGGGTCTTGGCTGGATGGCGCTTCGAATCGTCGTGTCGTGGGGCGGCTGGGTCGCCTCGTGCTACGTCTATTTTCTGGCCGACTACCTCATCCCTGCCTTCACCGACGACCGCAAGCGAGTGACCGATCGCGTCGTCAAGATGAGCGTCCTGCGGGCTCGCTGATCCACCGCTTTGGGGCGAATGCCGGCCGATGCGCCGCGAAATGACTATGTTCAGGGCCGGTGATCGACGAGACGTGTCCACTGAAGACCCGCACATCGCCCGCCGTTCACGCATCTCATAGGAGGAGACCTACACATGACTGACGGTTCAGGACAGGCACCTGGCTGGTACTACGCCGAAGGCGACCCGCCCGGCACGCAACGCTACTGGGATGGCGCTGCATGGCAGGGCGGTCCGCAACCAGTCGCTGGTGCGGGTGGAGCGATGGCAACGGGGGGAAGTGCAATGAAGGCAGACAACGGAGATCGCTTCGTTGCGTTCTTGATCGATGCGGGCATCTTCATCGGTCTGTACATCGTGGTGTTCATCTTGATCGCCGTCGGTGGAGCGATCGCCGACTTCCTCGGTGCGATCTTCGCCTTGATTGGTGCACTCGCGTACCTCGGCTACTGGATCTACAACTTCCTCTATCTCCAAGGAACGACCGGTCAGACGATCGGCAAGAAGATGCGTGGCATCAAGCTCGTCGGTCGTGACACCAACCAGCCCATCGGGATGCTCATGGCATTCGTCCGCGGTCTGGTGTCGGCGATCTTCGCGATCCCTTGCTACCTCGACCACTGGTGGATCTTCGTCGACGAGAACAACCAGCGTCTCAGCGACAACGTGCTCGGCAACAAGGTCGTCCCGGCCTGATCGCCCGAGCCGTCCGCCTGGCGCAGAATGTGCACCGGGCTCGGTAAGAATTGAATCGATGACGGCCGGGTCATGTGACCCGGCCGTTTTCGTTCGAGCCAGCCGTTCATCGAGCCGCTCGGCTCTTCGAGCGAGACGGTTCACCGCACGAGCAGAGGAGAGCTTCGATGACCAGACAAGGCGCCAAGGGCGGCCGCACGACGCCATCGAGGGCCGAACGAGGCCCAGACGACGAACTGCCGTCGATTCGCGCACGCAAGCCGCTGACGTATTGGGTCGTCGTGATCGCCGTTGCGGCCATGGCGCTGAGCGTCGTCGCCGTCCCGCTCTCGATCCTTCTTTCGTGAGGCTGATTCGTTCCCTGGTTGGGAAAGTCGGTTCCGAACCGCCATCCTTGGAGACCCAGCGGAGCAAGGAACTGCATTGACCTTCAAATCAGGTGACCGCGTGGTCTACCCCCACCACGGGGCAGCCATCATCGAGAAGACCGAAATGGTCGAACTCAACGGCGAGAAGAAGAAGTACTTCGTCTTGAAGACCGCCCATGATGAGCTGACCGTGCGCGTCCCCGTCGACAAGGTCGACGAGGTCGGCATGCGGCCCCCGATCAGCCTCGAAGACGTCGAAGACCTCTTCGTGTTGCTGGCCAAGAAGGACGTGCGCGAGCCGGCCAACTGGAGCCGTCGGTTCAAGAACCACCAGGAGAAGCTGAAGTCCGGCGACGTGTATCAGGTCGCCGAGGTGGTTCGGAACCTGGCCCTGCGTGAAAAGGCCAAAGGCCTGTCCGCTGGCGAGAAGAACATGTACTCCAAGGCTCGCAAGGTGCTCGTCTCCGAGTTGTCCTTCGCCCTCGACGTGTCCGAGGACGACGCCATGGACAAGGTCGAAGAGCAGCTCGTCTGATCCGCTGGGAAGCGGGTCTGGCATTCGGCCTGCAGGGCCGGCCAGCGAACGCGACCTAGAAACCGAGTAGCTCGAACATCGCTTGCGGTGTGTCAGCGTCGCCGCGCGCCATCCGCGCCGCTCGCTCGACGTTGACCGCATCGAACTCGCGGTTCGTCCACGCATCCCACGGCCCGGCCGGGATCGCGCCGACGTCGCCGTCGACCGCGACGCAACGACGCAGGTACGCCGCGAGATCGGCGAGGTCGCCTGCGCCACCGATGGGCCCGTGTCCGGGAACGATCGTGGCGCCGAGTTCGCCGATGGCCTCGAGGCTGTCGGCCCAGGCGGCCGGGTCGCCGTCGAACGCAAGCGGCGTGACGCCGAACGATCCGAGCGCGCCGGCGAACACGACGTTTGCATTCGGAACCTGGATCGCGAGGTTCGATGGAGCCTCTCCCGGGAGCGGCACGGCGATGGCCGCTTCGGAGATCCAGGCGTTCTCAGCGATGGTGTGGGTGATGCGGCGAGCCTCGAACTCCTCGTGGAAGTGCTCCGCGAACTCGGGGAGGAGCCGTCGCAGCGCTTCGAGGTTGACCGGGGCGTCCAGCTGCTCGCTCGTGGCTTCCGACCCGTAGAACGCTGCCTGCCAGAAGGCCCAGCTCCCGCCCGAGAACGGCACGCGGCTCGAGCTCAGCACGACGCGTTTGATCGGGAGTTCGAGTTCGGCGGTGAGCTCGATGATCTCGCGGCGGGCCTGGTGTGCCATCGCTGGCGACGTGCCCGAGTCGATGATCGTGAGGCCGTCGGGGTCGATGATGAGCCCGATGTTCGAGTGCCCGAAGGCGGGGGAGGGGCTGGCGAACGCGAAGACGCCCGTGCCCAGTTCGACGAGGTTCACCCTCGAACCCTAACGACCGCCCCACCCCTTCTGGAGATCCAGCGCGTCGCACTCAGCGTTCTGGAGCCCTGGCGCGTCGTCGACGGCGCGCCAGGGCTCCAGAACACCGACGAGAACGCGCAGGATCTCCAGAAGAAGTGCCTCCAGAAACGGATCGAGCTGAGGCGGATGGAGGGGCCGAGTCCGGCCGAGGGGCTAGGGGCGGGCGAGGCCCATGGCGTCGGGCGGCGGCGTGAAGGTCGGGAAGACGTTGCCGACGCCGACGCGGGTGCCGATGAGCTCGCTCACCGGCTTGCGGAAGTCGGTCAACACGGTGAGGTCGCCTTCGTCGGGATCGTCGGCGATCACGTCGGGATAGTCGTCGCCGAACACGCCGCCCTGCACGCCGCCGCCCATCGCCATGATGGTCGTCGCTCGACCGTGGTCGGTTCCAGCCGACCCGTTCTCGTTGATCGTTCGTCCGAACTCGGTGATGACGAGGATCGTGACCTCGTCGAGGGCGCCATCGCTTGCCAGGTCGTCGGTGAACGCTCGCAGGCCGATCGCCAGCTCGCTGGCCCGCCGCCAGAAACGCCCGTCGGTGTCGCCGGGCGAGCCGAGTTCACCGTGGTGGTCCCAGCCGCCGAAGTCGATGGCGGCGGCTCGTAGGCCCAGTCCGGAGCGGAGCATGACGGCGACGTCGTGGAACTCGCGGGCGACACCGCGGTCGGGGTAGCGGTCCCGAGTCGCCTCCCAGTTCAGTGCGTCGAGCGAGTCGACCACGCTGAGCAGCTCGGAGCCGGTCGCGGTGATGCTGCCGCTCGAGTTCTGGTGGATGGCGGCCAACGCCTGGCGGGCTTCGGTGCCGTTGCGGAAGCCGCCGATGCCGAAGTTGCGCAGATCGTTCACGGCCAGCGTCTTGGCCGGGCCGTCGAGGATCTCCATCGCCTGGCTGTTCTTGCCGACACCGGGGAGTGCCCCGGCGCCCTGGGCGGAGAGCATGCGGTTGAGCCAGCCGGTCCGGACCGAGCTCGCGGCCGAGCCTCGCTCCCAATAGCGCTCGGCGGAGAAGTGGCTGCGGGTGCGGCTCTCCGACGCGGGCAATCCGACGGCGGGGATGACGGCGAGGTTGCCGCTGTTCCACATCGAGTCGTAGATCGGGGCCATCGCCGGGTGCATGCCGACGACGCCGTCGATCCCGGTCGGGAACACGGCGTTGGTGTTCGACGAATCGAGGGGCAGCGCACCGCCGACCTCGCCAGGTGGCGGGATCGCGATCGTCGGCCGGAGGTCTCGATAGCTCTGATAGCCGTGCGGCGGCGTCATCGACAGACCGTCTGCGCCACCGCGCAGGAAGACGACGACGAGCGCATCGCCCTGGGCTGGATTCGACGGCGTCGCGAACGCGAGACGTGGCCCGGCAACGGTGGCGACTCCGAGCGCCCCGGCTCCAGCGAGGACCTTTCGGCGTGAGATGCGCCGGCCCGTCTGGCTTCCCGCGGGTGTCTGCGACTGCGTTTGGGGCTGCGTCGGCGTTGGTTCGGTGATCGTCATGATGGCCTCAGCGGAGTTGGAAGAGCGGGTGGGCGAGCAGGTAGCTGGCGAGTTCTCGGACTTCGTCGTCCCCGAGGTCGTCGGCGGGTGTGGCCGGCGTCGC
>CALLIQ010000441.1 GCA_938008925.1 uncultured Acidimicrobiales bacterium | reverse complement strand
AGCGTTCAGCACGCAACCTCGTCCGCCTGTGCGACTCTGGCGGCGCCGGCCCCGTGAACCAGCCGGACCTCGGCGCACCTGCGCCAACAACGTGCACCGCAGCGATCTCTGGCAACTCGATCGATCTCGATTGGACGGGTGGCAGCTTCCACACCAAGACGATCATCGAACGCCAGATCGAGAGCGGTGGCAACTGGTTCTGGCGTGCTGCGCCGGCGACCGGCGTGACGTCGTTCAATGAAGGCATCCCCAACAGCTCGACCCGATATCGGATCTCGTTCCGCTACTCGGCTGGCCAGACCAGCAGCCCGATCCTGTGCACGTCCGGCGGGCCGGTGAACGCTCCGGCGAGCTGTACGGCGATGGCGACCTCCACCCGCAACGTGACGATCTCCTGGACCGGCAACGCGAACGCCTCGTCCTACATCGTCTCGGGATCCATCGATGGCGCCGCTCGCGCTCAGATCGGAACGACGGTCGAAACCAACGCCTCGGCGACGATGTCGGCCGGGAGTCGATCGACCTTCGACGTGATCGCAGTCGGCGGTGACGGCACACGATCATCGGCCACCTCGTGCGGTGCGGTCCGAACCGCTCGCGGCTCCGCCTCCGGCAACTAGCGCAGATTCGGCTCGACCGCTCAGCCTCGACCGCTCAGCTCCGACCGCTCAGCCCCGGCTGGACGGCAGCCGCTGCTCGAGCTCGAGCGTCGGAGCGAACAGATCGCCGAACTCGGCCACCCGGTCGAGCACATCGGCGGTCTCGAACCTGAGCGGCTCGCCGTCGGCGCCGTCTGAGACCTCGTCCCAGGTCACCGGCGTCGACACGGTCGGTTCTGGCCGAGCGCGCATCGTGTAGACCGCGGAGGTGGTCTTGTGACGCGAGTTCTGCGACCAGTCGACGAACACCTTGCCGGGCCGGTCGGCCTTCTTCATGGTGACGACGACGTCGTCGGGCTTTTGACGAGCGAGCAGCTGGCCGCACGCCAGGGCGAAGCTCGATGCGTGGTCATGGGTGTGCGCGTCGTCTCCGGAGGTGTTGAGCGGCACGTAGACCTGTAAACCCTTCGAGCCCGATGTCTTGGGGAACGCTTCGAGTCCGACCGAGTCGAGCACCTCGATCAGGTCGAGAGCGACCGCACAGCACTCGGTGATCGTCGCTGGCGCTCCGGGGTCGAGGTCGAACACCAGCATCGACGGATTCTCCAGATCGCTGGCGAACGCCATCGGCGAGTGGAGCTCCAGGGCAGCGAGGTTGGCCGTCCACACGAGCGCTGCGGGCTCTTCGATACAGCAGTAGTGGATCTCGCCCCCCGAGTCGCCCGGCCCGACTGCGGTCTCGACCCAGTCCGGGCGATGCGACGCGCATCGCTTTTCGAAGAACGACTTGCCCTCGACCCCGTTCGGGAACCGACGGAGCGTGATGCACCGGCCCGACAGGTGCGGAACCAGCACCGGGGCGATCCGGGCGTAGTAGTCGATGACCTCACCCTTGGTGAACCCGGTCTTCGGGTAGAGGATCTTGTCGAGATTCGACAGCGAGAGCGACCGTCCGCCGACCTCGACGGCGACCCGCTCCGACTTCGCTGGGCTCACACCCGGTCGACGCTCACGCCGACTTGGCCGCAGGCACCGTGTCGGCGTCGCTTGCGGTGTCGGCGTCGTCGCTCTTCTTCGATGCCTTCTTCTTCGCACCCGTCTTCTTCGCGGCAGCCTTCTTGGCGGGCTTCTTCTTCGCGTCCTTCTTCGCCGAGGGGTGGCGGGTCCGGGCTTCCTTGGCTGCGCTGACGCTGGCCTCGAGTGCGGCGAGCAGGTCGACGACCGCTTCGTCATCGGCCGCGGCGGGAGCTTCGACCGATGTGAGGTCGCCAGCAGCTTTGCGCTCGATCAGGTCGAGGACCTGCGTGCGGAAGGTGTCTTCGTACTGCTCCGGCTTGAACTCGGCGCTGAGGCTCTCGATGAGCTGGTTCGCCATGGCCTTCTCGGCTTCGGTGACCTCGATCTCGGCGATCTCGTCGAAGCCCGGGATCTCATCAGCCTCGACGACCTCGTCGTGGTAGAGCATCGTGGACAGCATCAACATGCCGTCGACGGGACGCACGGCCGCCAAATACTGCTTGGTTCGCATGACGAAACTGGCGATCGCAACTCGGCCGGATTCCTCCATCGCCTCGGTGAGCAGCGCGTAGGACTTGCGGGCGAGCTCGTCGGGCATGAGGTAGTAACCCGAGTCGTAGAACACCGGGTCGATGTCGGCCTCTTCGACGAAGTCGCTGATGTCGATCGTGCGACTGGCCTTCGGGCTGAGCGAGGCGAGTTCGTCCTCGTCGATGATGACGTAGGAGTCCTTCATCACCTCGTAGCCCTTGACGATCTCCTCGTATGGCACCTCTTCACCGTCGAGCGACGAGACCCGCTTCTGCTTGATCCGGGCGTTTGTTCGCCCGTCGAGCTGGTTGAAGCGCACCGACTTGCGGCTGACCGCTGAGTAGAGCTTCACGGGGATCGACACGAGGCCGAAACTGATGGCGCCGCTCCAGATGGCTCGAGGCATGCCGCTTCCCTTCAGACGTTGGTCGACACCACGACGGACGCCGACCCGATCCCTCACCGGACCGTTCGCGAACGCTAATCCATCGGCACCCGACCCGAAACCGGGAGGGGTTGGATCACCCGGCCTGGGCCAGGGCGGCTCGGGCGACGAGGTCGACGCCGAACGCGGTGAGGATCGCCAGGTACAGCAGACCCGTCGCCGCCATGACGGCCGCGTACTGCTTCTCCCTGAGCGCAGCGACGGTGACGAACACCAGCCCGATCGTGGTGACGACGCACGCCACCCAGAACCAGCCGAGCATCCCGGCGTAACCATCGTCGATGGTTCCGTTGAGCACCGAGACCATCCCGGTTGGGATGAGCAGCAAGATCACTTCGGGAGCCCACGTGATGCCGGTCCAGCGGACCAGCTCGTTGAGCGGCTCGCGGCCGAGGCCTGGCTGGACCAGGTACCAATGGCCGAGCAGCATGGCGTCGCTGACCGCGCCGAGGAACAGGGCCCCGACCAACACCCGAGCGAGCTGGAGCCACACCGGGTCGCCGGAATTGAAGCCCGCCCCGATCAGCCCGACGAACCCGAAGGCGGGGGCGATGAGGTCGAGTCGCGGGTCGAACTCGGGGCCGTCGTCGACCTTAGTGCGCTCGGCGAGATCGATGCCGGTCATGGCCGCGACCCGTCCGGATCGGGCTTCGGCGAGCTCGCGTTGGCCCTCGACCCCGGCAGCGCGGCGGGTCCAGGACTGTGCGCCGGCGATCACGCAGCCGGCGATCACGCCCGCCGACCCGATCTCGCGGATCCACTGGGTCCCGAATCGCAGACCGAGCGCGAGCGACAACACGGCCATCAACCCGTACGTGATCCGCATCGTCCAGCCATAGCCGATGCCGACTTCGCGCCGACGAGTGGTGACCCAGAGGAAGAGCAGTCCACCGGTCGCCCACTGGAGCATCACGGTGGCGCCGTGGAGTTCGAGCACGACGGAGGCTCAGGCCTGCACGATGGCGAGATCGCGCGAGGCGTTGTTGAGCGAGCGAGCACCATCAGCGGTCGCAACCACGATGTCTTCGAGACGGGCGCCCCACTTGCCGGCGATGTAGAAACCAGGCTCGATCGAGAACGCATTGCCCGCAACGAGCGGGTCGCTGTTGCCCTCGACGAGATAGGGCTCCTCGTGGGCTTCGACGCCGATGCCGTGGCCGAGCCGGTGAAGGAACCACTGATCGAGGTCGGCCTCGGCCAGGCCCTGCCGAGCGACGCGGTCGACCGATTCGGCCGGCGCGCCGGGGATGGCCGCTGCGGTCGCGGCCGCCTGCGAGCGCTGCAGCACGTCGTATGCGTCGGCGAACTCGGCGGGAGGTTCGCCGGTGTAGACGCAACGGGTGATGTCGCTGCAGTAGCCGGGCTCACCTTCGGGCTCGGCCGTGGTGCCGCCGAAGTCGCAGAGCACCACCTCGTTCTCGCGGATGACTCGGTCGCCGGGATGATGGTGCGGGCTCGAGGCGTTCTCGCCGGCCGCGACGATGGCGAAGTTCACCTTGGCGTGCCCCTCGGCGACGATGCGGCGTCCGAGCTCTGCCGACACCTCCGCTTCGGTCTGTCCGATGAGCGGGATCTCGCCACCTTGGAGCGCGGCGGCGATGCGATCCACACCGGAGGCGGCGCGTTGCAGGGCCTCGATCTCCGCCTCGTCCTTCACGGCACGAAGGTCGCCGACCACCGATGCGGCGCGTTCCCATTCCCGGCCGGGGAGTGCGTGCTGCAGGTCGATCGTGAATCGGGTCCACGTGTGGTCGCCGATGGCGACCCGAGCGCCCGCCGGGACCCGGTCGACCACTCGGGCGACCGGATCGTCGGTCTCGCCCCAACCGTCGACCGTGAACACGCCGGGACGCTCGATGACCCGCGGCACCTCGAAGGAGGGAATGACCAACGACGGCGTGTCGTCGATCGGCACCACGAGCATGGTGAGACGCTCGAGCGGCATCGCCTCGTAGCCGATCAGCCACGGCAGGTCCGGGCCGACCGACAACAACAGCGTGTCGACGCCTCGGGCTTCCATGGCGGCTCGAACCCGATCAAGGCGCTTGGCGAACATGGTCCAATCGTACCGGGTCGCCTCTCCCGAGGGCTGGCTGAGCTGGCTCAGGCCCGCTGTCGAAGGGGCGTGATGGGCCCTTGGGCGGGACTCTTTGGGTCGGACGACCCCTCCACGATTCGGGGCCCCAATCCGATTGATCTCACACGAGCGGGAACCTCACCTTGGCGGAGCAGGAGTGACCACAACCATTTCACATGATCATCTGACCGAGCGTGCTCGGCTGACCCCAGAGCGCCTCATGGCGCGGGTCGACCGAGCATCGAGTCTGCTGGCGGAGCGACTCGACGACGCGCGGACAGAGCACGATCTGACATGGCGTGGCCTCCTCTCCGCCCAGGAAGGGGTCGCCGGGGCAGGCCGCCTCGGAACGACTCCCGACATCGAGACCTTCTGGGCTGCGACCGCGGTCCCGATGGCTCGGCCCCTGGTCGACCAGGCCCAGGTGCTGATCGACGATGGCGTCGACCTCATCACCGCAGGCCTGCGACGGCTCGGCCCAAACCCAGCGGTGCATGCCGATGCGCTGTCCGAACAGATCATCATGCGATGGTCGACCGTGGCGATGGATCGGGCCCCGCTCGACGCAATCGGTCAACGTTGGCAACGACGTCTGCGCCGTTCGGCGGTCGCTCCCACACTCGTCCGCACCGTTTCACGACCGATGCGCGAATTCTCGACCCACCTCGAGCAGACCGAGATGGCGATGCTCGACCAGCCCCCGTGGCGTCACGGCGATCGACTGCTCAGTGCGTTCGAACTGGCCCACACCGACGTCAAGACGGCGCTGCGTCAGGGCCGTACCGACATCGAGGCCGCCATCGCGGTGGCCCGATGTGACTCAGTGGTCATGTCCCGCGGGTCGCGCCAGCAGCTCTTCGGAACGGGTGGCGAGAGCCGACGCTGAGAAGAGATCGCGGCTGCCGCCGAGGTCGATGAGCGAGGCGAGCCAGGCATCCCAGTAGTGCTCGTGATCGGGCACGTGCTCGATGAGCGCGGCCTGGAAGTCGGGCCATGCGAGCTGGCCGGCCTCGACGAGGCTCGCCGTGATGCCGAAGGCTCGACTCTGCCACGGGGCATCGAACACGAGCTCACCATTGGTGCGAGGCGGGGCGGACGGGCCATCGGCGGGGAGTTCGAGCTCGCTCACGAGTCGACCCCATCGGCCGTGCCGGCCCCGGCCATGCGGACGCCGATCATCGAGTCGCGCCCGACCAGCGCCGCGAGTTCGTCCTCGGACAGGCCGTCGGTGCCCTCCGGCCTCTGGGGCAAGACGAGATAGCGGATCTCAGCGGAGCTGTCCCAGACCTTGACCTCGGTGTCGGTCGACAGCTCGGTGCCGAACTCGGCGAGGACGGCTCGCGGTTCGCGCACGGCGCGGGATCGGTACTCGTGCGACTTGTACCACGAGGGTGGAAGGCCGAGGACCGGCCACGGATAGCACGAGCACAGCGTGCACACGACGAGGTTGTGCACCTCGTCGCTGTTCTCGACCGCCACCATCTTCTCGCCCTGGGCGCCGCCGTAACCCAACTCGGCAATCGCTGCGGTGGCATCGTCGAGCAGCCGCTCCCGGTAGGCCGGGTCCGTCCATGCCTTTGCCACCACTCTGGCGCCGTTCATGGGTCCGATGTCGTGCTGGTAACGGTCGACGAGCGCGTCGATCTTGTCGGGAGTGACCAGGCCGGCCTCGACCAGCAACGACTCGATCGCCTCGACCCGGATCGCCGGGTCGTCGGCGCTCTGCGGGTGCTCGTGTCCATGGCCATGATGGTGGTCGTGGTCGTGGTCGTGGTCGTGGCGGTGATCGTCTTGGCTCACGGGGACGGCTCCTGGAGATAGGGCTCGAAGAGGTCGACGACGACGGTCTGAGAGCCGGGGGCGAGCCCATCATCGGGCCACAGCTCGGCTGCGTCGAATGCGACCGCGTAGACCCAACACGGCTGCTCGCCT
>CALLIQ010000440.1 GCA_938008925.1 uncultured Acidimicrobiales bacterium | reverse complement strand
GAACCAACCCGTCTTCACAGCGAAGCCCCAGATGAGGAACGTGCCGGTCATGAAGACCGGGAGCGACTGGCTGACGCCGAAGAATGTCGACATCGCACCGGTTCGGGCAGAGCCGTCGCTCGCTGCCGACAGAAGTCCAAGACCGATGCCGAATACGACCGCGATCACCATCGCGAGCACGGCCAACTCGACCGAGATCACGACTTTGTCCGCCAGCAAGTCGACCACCGTCGCGCCGCCTCGGCGATTGGTCTGGCCGAACTCGCCACGGGCCACGTCGCCGATCCAGTGGAGGTGGCGCACGACGACATTGCTCCCGAGATGGAACGAGTCGAAGACCTCGCGCTGGCGGGCGTTGTCGGGGTTGTAGCCGTTCGGAAAGACGACGGTTCGATAACCGCCGGGAATCGACAGCTCCATTGCAACGAACACCAAAAGCGTCGCCGCATACATGGCGCCGAGCGAGCGAAGCACCGACCGCCCGATCACGCGGGCCAACGTGGCGAGGGTCGTCACCGTCAAAGGGTGCCCGATCCGCCGGCGACGCTCAAGACGGCGCCAATCAGCAGGCGTTCCGCCGCCGCGACATGCTCGCTGATCGCGAGCTACGCCGGTCGCTCGAGGTCGAAGAGATCGGTGGCGTTGCTGTAGGTGTTGCCGGCATGCCGTCCGATCGCCCGTAGCCCGGCCTGGTCGACCCGAGTGCCATCGAGCAGGCTTTCCTCGACGTGGAAAGCGACGGCTTCGCCGATGACGAGCCCGTTGCCATTGTCCGGGTCACCGATGTCGACGATGTCGGTCACCACGCACTCGATGTTCGCCTTGCACTCCCCAACCATCGGCGGCCGGATGAGCGTCGATGGCACGGCGGAGACACCGACCGCGGCGAACTCGTCGACGCCGGCGTCGAGCGACTCGGCGCTCGCGTTCATCGCCTCGACCACTTCAGCGGTGACGATGTTGATCGTGAACTCGCCGACCTCTCGCACGTTGTCGAGGGTGTCGCGGCGAACCGATCGAGCAGGAGCGAACACGAAGGTCGGCGGGACGCCACTGACACAGTTGAAGAACGAGTATGGGGCGAGGTTCGCATCCCCGTCGGCCGAGACCGTTCCGATCCACCCGATGGGACGGGGCACGATCAAGCCCGTAGCGAGCTTGTACGGGTCGGCCCCAGACAGGTCGGCGACGGCGAATCTGGTCTTTGTGTGCGAGGAGGTCATCGCCGACATGACTAGCAGTCGTTCGCCAACGACGCCGAAGCGATGTCGGTGTGCGCAGTGAGAACGTCAGCCTTCTCGCTGCTCGGCGATCGTCGTGCCGGCACCCCACCGGTTCTCCTCGAGCACTTTCAAGAACCCGACCACGTTGCGGTCGCGGGTTCGCTCGAGCTCGCGGATCTCGTGCATCCCAGACTGGGCGTCGGACTGCTCGACGATCGTGTCGACCAGTTCGGGCGTGAACTCGGGCGTGTCCATGAGCTTGGTCCACGGCCACTCGAGCGTCGGGCCGAACTGCTCGATGAAGTGACGGAATCCGCCGGCCCCGCCGGCCACCCGGTACGTCTCGAAGAGCCCCATCTGCGCCCATCGAAGCCCGAACCCGTGGGTGATGATGTCGTCGATCTCTTGGGTGGTTGCGACACCGTCGTTCACCAGCCACAGCGCCTCGCGCCAGACCGCTTCGAGCAGCCGGTCACCGACGAAGGCGTCGATCTCGACCCGAACGTGGACCGGTTTCATCCCGATGCCTGCGTAGATGCCCTGGGCTCTGCGAACGTTCTCGATCGTCGTGTGTTCGCCACCGACGACCTCGACGACCGGCAGGAGGTAGACCGGGTTGTATGGATGTCCGACGACGAGGCGCTCCGGGTGCGTCATCGTCGCCTGCATGACCGACGGTTTGATGCCCGACGTCGACGATCCGATGATCGCGTCGGCTGACGCAGCGGCTTCGATCTCGGCGAGCACGGCCGCTTTGATGTCCGGCCGCTCGGGCACGCTCTCCTGGACGAACGGCACGTCGGCGACGGCATCGGCGATCGAGGCCGCCATCCGGTAGGTGCCCTGCCGATCGGTGGGGAGACCGAGGTCGTCATAGGCGGCGACCGCATTGGCGAGCACCTCGGTGACGATCTGCTCGGCGTTCGGCGACGGGTCGCTGATCGCCACGTCGACACCGTTGAGCACCAGCCGACTGGCCCACGCCGCACCGATCACACCGCAGCCGACCACGGCGGCTCGCTCGATGGGAACGCTGACGATCTCAATCGATTCGCCGCTCGAATCGCCGTTCGAAGCCACTGCGCCGGACACTCAGGAGGCCTTGGTGAGATCGAGGTTCTCGCGGACCTGTGCCGGAGTGAGGATCGAGTAGTTCTGCGCTTCGAGGATCGTCACCGCTCGTTCGACCAGGTCGCCGTTGGTCGCCAGCACGCCGGCGTCGAGGTAGATGTTGTCCTCGAGTCCGACCCGCACGTTGCCGCCGGCCATGGCCGCCAACGACACGTACTTGAGCTGGTTGCGGCTGATGCTGAACGCCGAGAAGGTCCAGTCGTCGGGGATGTTGTTCCGCATCGCCATGAAGGTGTTGAGGTCGTCCGGCGCACCCCACGGGATGCCCATGCAGAGCTGCACCATCACGGGCTCGGGGATGATCCCCCGCGACACCAGGCTCTTGGCGTGCGCCAGGTGGCCGGTGTCGAACGCCTCGATCTCGATGCGGGTGCCGATCTCGGTCATCTGCTTCGCCATCTCTTCGAGCTGGCTGGGTGTGTTCGTCATGATGTAGTCGCCCTCGCCGAAGTTCATCGT
>CALLIQ010000439.1 GCA_938008925.1 uncultured Acidimicrobiales bacterium | reverse complement strand
GCTGATGTGGGGCGAGAGTCGGTCGAGCGTCTGCGGTCGCTCGATCCGATGACCGCTCGGTTCAGCCACGACCGGCGGGTGTGGCACCGCACGAGCTGACCGGCCCGAGGCCTCGAGATGACCGCCGAGAGGCGGTGACGGGTCAGGCGTCTTGGCGCACCGTCAGCAGGTCTTGGCACAGCAGGCCGGCGTCGCGGTGGCGATGCATCTCGGCGTAGGTCGAGTGATTGATCGTGGCGATGAACGCCGCCCGATTCGGGAAGTGCATCACCATGACGGCGTCCCAGTCGCCCTGTCCGATGAAGTAGCGCTCGACCGTGCCGAGCACGAGGGCGTGACCACCCACCTCCGCCGCTGCGACCCCGAATGCCTCGGCGTATCGCTGGTAGGCGATCGCCCCGGTTTCGCCCGGCTCGTGATCGGCGGGTGGGTCGTCGCCATAGTCGGCGACGGGTCGAAACTTCAGGAGGTTGACCTGAGCGATCGGTCCCTCGTAGTCATCGTCGCGGAAGCCACGGAACTGATCAGCGGTCGGTTGGAAGGCAGGCACGAATCAAGCCTTGCGCAGAACCGGCCCGTCCGGCGAGTCCTCGAGCGTCCAACCCGCAGCCGCGATCTCGTCGCGGATCTCATCCGCTCGGGCGAAGTCCTTCGCCGCACGCGCCGTCGTCCGTTCCTCGGCGAGCGCGATCAGCTCAGCTGGCGCCTCGTCGGCCGTCTCGCTCAGTTCGATGCCCAGCGTGCCGAGAAGCTCCCGGACGGTGGCCCCGGCTGTCGCTGCCGTCGCCTCGTCGCCGTCGTCGAGCGCCGTGTTGCCCGCCCTGACCTGGCGGAAGACGAGGTCGACCGCCGACGACGAATCGAAGTCGTCGTTCATCGACGACCGGAACTCCTCGATCGCCGCCTGATCGGGTGAGCCGTCGAGCGAAGCCGTGCGACGAGCGAAGGCATCGAGCCGCTCGAGGGCGGCCTCGGCGTCGCGCATCGAGACGTCGGTGACCTCCATCGGCGACCGGTAGTGCGACCGCAGAACGAGCAGCCGGTAGCCGCGGGCGTCGTACTGCTCGGTGAGGTCGAGCAGGTTCTTCACGTTGCCGAGCGACTTGGACATCTTCTCGCCGTCCATCTCGACGAACCCGTTGTGGACCCAATGGGTGCAGAAGGTCTTGCCATCGGCGATGGCCTGCGCCCGCTCGTTCTCGTGATGAGGGAACGTCAGGTCGAGGCCGCCGGAGTGAATGTCGAACCCTTCGCCCAGCAGGTCGAGGCTCATGACCACGCATTCGGTGTGCCAACCCGGCCGGCCGTCACCCCACGGCGACGGCCACGACGGCTCGCCTTCCTTGGAGAACTTCCAAAGGGCGAAATCGGCCTGGTGTCGCTTCTCGGTTCCGACGATCTCTCGATCGCCGCCGCCGTCTTGGAGCTGGTCGAGCGACTGATGGGCCAACAGCCCGTAGCCCTCGACCCCCTCGACGTGCAGGTAGACGCCATCGCTGGTGACATAGGCGGCGTCGGTGTCGATGAGCCGGCCGATGAGCTCGACCATCTCGTCGACGTATTCGGTGGCGTGCGGGATGTGATCGGGACGGCGAACGTTGATCCGGTCCATCGCCTGCCACCAGATGTTCTCGCACTTGACGGCGATGGCGGCCGATTCACGGCCCTCTTCGTTTGCTCGCTTGATGATGTTGTCGTCGATGTCGGTGATGTTCGACACGAACGTCACGTCGAAACCAGCCCACTCGAGGTACCGGCGGATGACGTCGAAGACGAGCACCATCCGCCCGTGACCGATGTGAGGCGGGGCGTACACCGTCGGGCCGCAGACGTACATCGACACCTTGCCCGGGTCACGCAGTTCGAGCGGGACCACGGCCTGCTTTGCCGAGTCGTAGAGGCGGATGTCGGTGTTTGCCATGCCCCAAAAGGTAGCGGCCGGGCACGCGGGCTCGGAGCGAATTCTCAACCGGGGCACGACCGGCAGATCACACCGTCCGAGGCCTACGGAGCGGCGGGCAGTAGGCCGTTGTGCCCGTGTGACCCAGCGTGGTCAGGTTCTGGCCGGATCGTGCCGATGACCAAACCGTGCCACTGGATGGCCCGACGCGGGCGACACACGCGTATGACCGTTCCTGGGCAGGACGCCCGGCGATCGCCCGCGCCCTGCGAATCCTCGCCTACCTGCTCCCGACGCTCACGTCGTTCGCGGCCACCTTCTACATCAGCCGCAACCACCCACCGCACGAACTGGGCATTCCGAGCTGGCAGTGGTGGATCCTCGTTCTCGCGATCGGCGTCATCGTCCTCCTCGTGACCGAGAAGGCGAGCCGACGACTCCTCCCGCTCGCCGCCCTGTTCAAGATCTCCCTCGTCTTCCCCGATGAGGCGCCGTCGCGCTACCGGGTGGCGATGCGAACCGGCACGACCCGACAGATGCAGCGCCGCATCGAGGAACTCAAAGCGCAGGGCATCGAGGACGACGAGACCCGCCACGCCGAGACAATGCTCGAGATGATCGCTGCGTTGAGCGTCCACGACCGCATGACGCGAGGCCACTGCGAACGGGTTCGGGCCTACACCGACATGATCATCGAAGAGATCGGCATGCCGGAAGAGGACGCCAACAAGCTCCGGTGGGCGGCGTTGCTCCACGACGTCGGCAAGCTCTTCGTGCCATACGAGATCCTGAACAAGGACGGCCGCCCAACGGACCAGGAATGGGAGCTGCTCAAGGCCCACACCTGGAAAGGCGACGAGCTGATCGGACCGCTCAAGCCGTTCCTCGGCGAGTGGGCCGCAGCGATTGGGTCCCACCACGAACGCTGGGACGGCGGCGGCTACCCGAACGGGCTCGCCGGGGCCGACATTCACCTCGGCGCCCGCATCGTCGCGGTGGCCGACACCTTCGACGTGATGACCTCCACACGGTCGTACAAGAAGCCGATTCCAGCCGATGACGCCCGCGCCGAGATCGCTCGCTGTGCCGGCACCCAGTTCGATCCGAAGGTGGCCAGAGCGTTCCTCAACATCGGCATCGGTCGGTTGCGCTTCGCACTCGGACCGATGTCGTGGGCCGCCAATTTGCCCGCCGCGGCCCAGACCCCGATCGCCACACCGGTGATCGCCTCGGCGACGGCCGTCGTGACGACGGGCATCGGCATCCTCTCTGGCGTCATCCTCCCCGAGCCAGACCCGGCACCGGCCGAGGTCGCATTCGTCGCCGACGCCCCCGAGGAGCCGGCGACGCTGGCCCCTCCGAGCGTCATCCCGCGGCCGACGACCACCACTCCTCCGACGACCGCGCCCCCGACGACGCCCGCCCCCACGACCGTGCCGCCAACGACGACACCGCCGACGACGGCTCGTCCGACCACCACCGTTGCGCCGGCGACCACCACGACCTTCACGCCGACGACCGCTGCGCCAACCACCACGCAGCTACCGGCCGCTCCGAGCGCGGGCGTTGCACCGGTCAGCGGCCTCGAGGACACGCCGTTCAGCTTCGTTCTCACCGGCCAGGCGGCGACCGATCAGCCGATCTTCACGATCACGAACCAGCCCGACTTCGGCACCGTCGGCTTGGTCTCGCTGGCGACTCCGGGCGATGTGCTTGCGCAAACC
>CALLIQ010000438.1 GCA_938008925.1 uncultured Acidimicrobiales bacterium | reverse complement strand
CATCAAGCTGCGTTGCGGTTCGCCCGTGATCGAGATCACGTCCGTCAGCCCGTTGGTGGCCACCGACGATGACATGCCGTCCATGAGCCGTTGGCCGAGCCGCTCGATTCGCTCGAGGACGTCGGTCGACGCGATCTCGTCCAAGACGGCCGACGCCGCCGCGAGCGAGAGGGTCTCTCCGCCATGAGTGCCCGAGAAGAACACTTCTTCGAGGACTCGCATCGTCTCCCAGCGGCCGCCGATCGCCGAGATGGGCATCCCGTTGCCGAGCGCTTTGCCGTAGCACGACAGATCGGGCTCGACCCCGTAACGTTCGCGGGCACCGCCAGCGGCGAGACGGAAGCCGGTGATGACCTCGTCGAAGACGGAGAGAGCGCCTGCGGCCTCGGCTCGGTCGATGACCGCTTGGAGGTAGCCGGGCTCGGGGACGGTGGCGCCGGATGGTTCGAGGACGACCGCAGCGACCTCGCCTCGGTGCTCGTCGAGCAGCCGATCGAGATCGTCGAGATCGCCGAACCGGAAGGTCTTCGTCAGTTCCGACACGGCGGTCGGGACGCCGAGGTCGCGCGTGGTGCTCGAGATGTACCAGTCGTGCCACCCGTGGTAGCCGGCGGCGAGAACGAGGTCTCGGCCGGTGTTGGCGCGAGCCACTCGCACGGCGGCCGAGACGGCGTCGGAGCCAGATTTGCCGAAGCGGACCGCTTCGACTCCTGGGCAGAGGCTGATGATCTTCTCCGCGACCTCGATCTCGACGGGGTGGTTCAACGAGAACGTGATCCCCGACTCGAGCTGGCGGGCGATGGCTGCATTGACGTTCGGGTCGGCGTGGCCGAGCAAGATCGGCCCGAGCCCCATGGGGTAGTCGAGGAACTCATTGCCGTCGACGTCGATGACGTGCGCGCCCTTGCCCCGGTCGAGGTAGAGCGGGGTCGCGCCGGCGACGAACTGACTCGCCGACTTCGACAGCGTCTGGGTGCCGAGCGGAATGGACCGCAGGGCGCGATCGAGCAACTCGTTCGAACGATTGAAGACGTCTGCGGTCATGAGAAGAACTCCTCGAGAGCGTGAATGACGGTGTCCTGTTCGCCATCCGTGAGGGTCGGGTGGAGCGGGAGCGAGAGAAGCCGGTCGTACGCCCGGTCCGCTTCGGGCCAGGAACCGACGAGGTGGTCGAACGTCGTGTGGTGATGGACCGGCACGTAGTGCACCTGCGGCCGGACGCCAGCCTCGATGAGATGGTCGAACAGCGCGCGTCGAGCCTCGACGCGGACGGGGTAGATGTGGCGACCGTGAACGAATCCAGACGGTGGGGCGGGGGCGAGTTCGATCGGCAGCGCGGCGAGGCGCTCGTCATATCGCCCGGAGAGTTCCTCGCGACGAGACCGAAACCGGTCGAGCTTCAGCAGCTGGCTCGAGCCGAGCGCTGCCTGGATGTCCGACAGGCGGTAGTTGAAGCCGAGATCCACGACGTCGTATGCCCAGGGCGGGTCGGTCCGACGTTCGATTCCGTGGGTTCGAAATCGTCGCAGGTTCCTCGCGAGCTCGTCGTCGTTGGTCGTCACGAGGCCACCCTCGCCGGTCGTGATCGGCTTGACCGGGTGGAACGAGAACGTCGTGAGGTCGCTGTGTGCGCAGTTGCCGACCGGTCCGTCTGGCGTCGTTGCGCCGAGCGCGTGCGAGGCGTCTTCGATGATCACTCGCGGCCGAACGGCCAGCTGTCGCAGGTCGACCGGGAGTCCGGCGTAGTGCACGGCCACGAGACCGTCGATCGTCGCCGGGACCTTGTCGAGGTCGATGTTCAACGTTGTCGGATCGATGTCGACCAGCTCGACGTCTGCTCCGACGTATCGGGCGCAGTTCGCACTCGCCACGAAGGTGAGCGGTGTCGTCGCGACACGATCGCCGGCGCCGAGACCAGCGGCTGCCGCTGCCCCGTGGAGCGCGGCGGTGCCATTGCTGAACGCGACCGCGTGTCGAGCGTCGACGAGATCGGCGACCGCCTGCTCGAAGGCTTCGACGCTGGGGCCCTGGGTGAGCCAGTCTCCCTTGAGCACCCCGATGACGGCCTCGATGTCGTCGTCGTCGACGAACTGGCGGCCGTACGGGATCATCCGAGCATTCCGACCAGTTCGTCGGCTGACAGCCATTCCGTGTTCGTGCCACTGCTGTACTCGAACCCGTCCGGGGCAGCTTTGCCGTCGACCCAGTCGACACCCTTGCCCCAGAACGGATGCTCGGGAAGGACGACGTAGGCGTTCGCCAACTCGATCGTGTGTCGAGACTCGTCAGCGGTCAGCATCATCTCGTGGAGCTTCTCGCCGGCGCGGATGCCGATGGTCTCCTTGGGATGGCCTGGCGCCATCGCGTCAGCGAGATCGGTGATGCGCATCGACGGAATCTTCGGGACGAAGATCTCGCCGCCTCGCATGTTGTCGAGCCCGAAGAGCACGAGATCGACCGCCCCGTCGAGCGTGATCCAGAAGCGGGTCATGCGATCGTCGGTGATCGTGAGGGGTTCGCCTTGTTCGAGCTTGCGTTGGAAGACCGGCACGACCGAGCCGCGGGATCCGACGACGTTGCCGTAGCGGACACACGCCAATCGGGTGCCACTCTGCGCTGCGTAGGCGTTGCCCTGCACGACGATCTTCTCTTCGCACAGCTTCGTTGCGCCGTAGAGGTTGACCGGGTTGACGGCCTTGTCCGTCGACAACGCGATCACGTGCTCGACGCCGGTGTCGATCGCTGCATCGACGATGTGCTGTGTCCCGAGCACGTTGGTCTGCACGGCTTCGAACGGGTTGTATTCACAGGCGACGACCTGCTTCATGGCCGCAGCGTGAATGACGATGTCGGCACCCTGCATCGCTCGGGTGAGCCGGGTCTTGTTGCGAATGTCTCCGACGAAGAAGCGGAGCTGTTCATCGCCGAACGTCTCGCGCATCTCCGACTGCTTCAGCTCATCGCGCGAGAAGATTCGGATCGTTGCGGTGGGCCATTCGGCGATGACGCGTCGAACGAATGCATGTCCGAACGAGCCCGTACCGCCAGTGAGAAGAATCGTTTTTCCAGCCAGGTCCATCTAGACCCTTCGGCCCATTTGCGACCGAAATGAGCTGTTTTCGGCTTCGTCCCGTCCGATTCTCGCCACGCCGGAGACCCCCTGAATCTCCCTCTCCATCTCACTCTCCATCTCATTGTCGAGGCGGCCCGACCGATGGGGATGGGTGATTCTCAGGCGGACACGACGGCGGGTCGGATGAGTTGGCGAGCCGTCCAAGCCCTTTTCGTGAGCGGGACGGTCGCGCTCGTGTACCTGGCGGCGCAGCTCCACGCCCGGTTCGTCAGACCTGAGTTGGAGTTCGCCCTCGTCGTTCCGAACACCGTCTGGTGGTCGCTCTTCCTCGGTGTGTTCTTGTCGACGGCCTACGCGCTCGGCCTGCCCGAGACGCCGACGAGTCGGCTCGAGGTGCTCGGGCGAGGGGGTCTCGCTGGTCTCGCCAGCATGAGCGCCGTCTCGCTCCTGCAACTCCTCACCGCCGAACCACTGCTCCCACGCTTCTCGATCTTGATCGTCGCCTTGTGCATGCCGGTGTGGCTCACGCTCATCTGGAACGTCGCGGCGGACGCACACGAGTGGAGCGCGAGCCGCGATCGCGTGCTGCTGGTCGCTGGGCGCAAGGAGATCGCTGCCGCACTCGAGACCGACATGCAGGGAGTGCAAGAGCGACCGGCGATCATGGTCGGCTGGGTGCCGGTCGATGAGGCTCGCGTGACGCACGCGGCCGCCGAGCCCCTCGTGGCGCTCGTCGAGGAACTGCAACCGTCTGTGATCGTGCTCGATCGCGAGGCCCAAGACGATGCGACCGTCATCGAACAGGTGACGAAGCTGCACCGATCCGGGGTGCGGGTTCGCACCCTCGCACTGTTCTACGAGGGATGGCTGGCGAAGCTCCCGATCAGCGAGCTGGCGCAAGTGTCGCTGTTGTTCGACATCGGTGAGCTCCACCGCGCTCAATACGGGCGCTTCAAGCGATTGTTCGACATCGTGCTCGGCGTCGTCGGCATCGCCGTTCTCGGTCTGGTCCTGCCGGTGGTCGTCGTCGGCAACTCCCTCGGCAACCGCGGCCCGCTCTTCTTCCGTCAGGAACGGGTCGGACGGGACGGGACCCGGTTTGCGATGCTGAAGTTCCGTTCGATGGTCGCCGGCTCGGACTCGACCAGCTGGACGACGACCGACGACGTGCGAGTCACGCGGTTCGGCGGGTTCTTGCGCCGGACTCACCTCGACGAGCTCCCTCAGGTCTGGAACATCCTGCGAGGCGAGTTGTCGATCGTCGGTCCCCGGCCCGAACAGGTCCACTACGTCGAGGAACTGGCATCGAAGATCCCCTTCTACGACGCGCGACACCTCGTGCGGCCGGGTCTCACCGGCTGGGCCCAAGTCTCATTGGGCTACACGTCCGATGATGCCGAAGCGATGGAGAAGCTCCAGTACGACTTCTTCTACCTGCGTCGCCAATCGGCCGTGCTCGACTTCCGAGTCGTCGTGCGAACCATTCGCGAGGTCGTTGCAGGTCTCGGACGCTGACGAAGCCCGTCAGCCTTCGGCTTCTGTGTTGCTGGGTCAGCCTTCGGCTGTGGTCTCCGTCGAGTCGACCGGAGGCAGCGTGGTGGGCGGTGTCGGGCAGATGCGGGTGATCCGATCGGGATCGAGGACCGCTCCGCTCACGAATCGGCTGAGATCAGCTGCGTTCGTCGCCGTCGTGCCGTCGCGTTGGACGACGCCGGCGATCAACCCGTCAGGGCGGATCACGATCGAGCCATGCGCCCACTCGCCATCGAGCTCGAGGCCCTCGAACGCGCTGCCCTGTTGGGCGATGTCGAGCACCTCTGTCGGGGTGGCGGTGACGTCCTCGATGCCGGGCTCGATCACGGTCACGATCGCCCCAGGAGCGATGCCCTGAGCCGTGCCCCACGTGAGGGCTGACGGGACTGGCGTCTCGAGTCGGATCACGGCCAGGTCCTGGATGGCGTCGACGGCGATCGTGTCGCCGATGTGCTCGACTCCCGCTCCGTCGACGACCGATGGGGTCGCGTCGGTTTCGATCGCGGATGCAACGGCGATGATCGTCCGGTCGGCGACCGCGACACCGGGAATCGAGAGTGCACCGCCGCAGCCGTTGAGCCGGACGGTCACGAACGATGATCGGTTCTCGGCAGCCCAGGCTGCAGCGGCGTCAATCTCGGTGTTGCTGATTTCGGCGCCCGTCGGGTTGTAGGCGAGCAGATCGTTGCCCGACCCGGACGAGACCGCACCGCTCCAGCCGCCGATGAGCAGGGCGAAGGCGCTGACGGCCACCGCGGCGCCGACGGCGATCTTGTGATTCGACTTCGGTCCGACGACGACGTTGCCCTCGATCCGGCTCGACATCGCCTTGATCGAGCGCTCGTCGAGTCGTTCGCCGGACTCGGTGCGGGTGTCGAGCGGGGGACCGCCGGTGCCGCCCCATGCCGTCGGGACCGGAGCGGCGGTCCGTTTCGGTTGCATCGGATCGAGCCCGGTCGGCTCGGGGAGCGGCGGTGGAGTGAACGTCCGCGATGGCGTGGGAAGGTCATCGTCCTCGCCGCCCGCTGAAGTCGAAGTCGAAGTCGAGCCCGATGTGGAGTCGTTGGGTCGAGCGGGCGGAGCCGGGTGCTCGGGGAGCGGGTTCGTGCCCTCGAG
>CALLIQ010000437.1 GCA_938008925.1 uncultured Acidimicrobiales bacterium | reverse complement strand
CGGGCGAAGCGCCGGAGGAGCTCGGGGTCGGCGCCGTTCCATCCGTAGATGGCCTGGTTCGGGTCGCCGACGACGAACAGGTCGGACGAGTCGCCGCGCCACGCCCGCAACAGTTCGTACTGAAGTGGGTTGACGTCTTGGAACTCGTCGACGTAGAGGTGGCGGTGACGCCAACGAACCGCGTTCGCGTAGTCCGCATCTTGCTGGAGATCTCGGATCGCGAGGGCGAGGAGATCGTCGAAGTCGACGAGGCGTCGCCGACGCTTCTCCTGTTGGAACGACTCCATCAACTCGGCGAAATCGTCGGGCGGCATCGGGGGCGTGCGCCCAGCGAGGTCGGCGGCAGTGCCGTAGTCGTGGGGAGCGACGAGGCGGGCGCGGGCCCACTCGATCTCACCGACGACGTCGAGCGGTTCGGCCTTGCTTCGTCGGCCCATGAGCTGCGCAACGAATCGGATCTTGCGGTCGAGCAGGGTCGGCGGGGTGATGCCGCGCTCGACCCAACGAGACCGCAGCTGGGTGAGGGCGATGGCGTGGAAGGTGCCGGCGACGACGTCGTCGCGCATGCCCATCACGCGCAGGCGCTGGCGGAGTTCGCTCGCCGCCTTGCGAGTGAAGGTGAGCGCCAGCACTCGGCGGGGGTCGGTCTGACCATCGGCCACCCGATACGCGATGCGGCGGGTGAGGACTCGGGTTTTGCCCGATCCAGCGCCGGCGAGCACGACGAGCGGCCCGCCCTCGGCGGTGACCGCTGCGATCTGGCGTTCGTTCAGCCCGTCCAGGAGCCCCTCTCGATCCACCCAGGGAGGCTACCGGGAGGCTGTGACAGCCATCAGCCGCTCGGCCGGTGACTCGGTCGGGAAGGTCCGTCCAGCGCCCACTGTCGTCGCAACCGGAAGAGCGTCGCCGCACACGCAGGTGTCGGCGTTGTGCTCATCGACGGCCGTGTCAGCGGCGCTGGCTCCAGCGTCGTGTGCAGCGCCATGTTCCGCGCCGCCCTTGTGGCTGCCGCCATCGACCTCGTCGTGTTCGCCGCGGCCGACGCCATCCAGCACCGGCGTTTCGACCGGACCGTTCTCCTCGATCTCGGCGAGGAGGAGGTCGACGGCGCGAACCGTCCACTGACCGCCGGCGCCCTCGCGCAGGATCGCTGTCGCCTTCTCGAGCGGCATGCCCTCGCGGTACTGGCGGGTGAAGGTCATCGCGTCCCAGGTGTCGCATACCGAGATCAACGTCACGCCGAAGGGGATGTCGGCCTCGACGAGTCCATCGGGATAGCCGGTGCCGTCGGGGCGTTCGTGGTGCCAGCGCACGAAGCCGGCGGCTGGCTCGAGCACGGGCGACCCGGCCATGAGCTCGGCGCCGAACCGGGTGTGATCCTTGATCGCTGCGAACTCGGCATCGGTGAGCGACCCCGGCTTGTTCAAGATCTCGTCGGCGACGAACAGCTTCCCGACGTCGTGCATCAAGGCGCCGAGTCCGAGCGCTCGGAGATCTCCACCGCTCATGCCAGCGCGCTCGCCGACCCGCATGGTCAGTTCGGCGACGCGCACGACGTGGTCGCGCGTGATCGGATCCTTGCGATCGAGTTCGGAGACGAAGTGGTGGACGAGCGGGTGGAGTCCGCACTCGAGTGCGGCCGCGGGATCGCGCTCGATCACCGGGCCCATCACCGCCGTGAGCGAGGTGTGCTGTCGGTGCGTGCTGAGTAGTCCGCCGATGAGCCCGAGCACGCCGATCGCGTCGAGCACGTGCGCGCCCCAGAACGCGATCGAGTACGCCTCGGTCCCGTTCCACACGATCGTCGACATGCCGAGGTACATCGCGGCCGCCGCGGTCACGAGCGAACCCTTGCGTCCGCCGATCTCATAGAGCCGGACGTGGCGGACGGCCCAGATCGAGGTGCCGATGACCGATGCGACCATCAAGGCGATGGCCAGTAGCGAGCCCGCAGTGGGTGCCGTCACCGCATTTGGCCACACGAGAAGAGCCACCGCACCCGAGCTCACGGCCAGCACCGTCGAGAGCGACCAGGCCCGCCACCGGCGGAGCAACGCAATGGACAGAGCCGAGCGGGGCGACAGCGTGAGAGGAAGGGCAGCGATCAGTCCGGCGGGAACCGTGATGGCGACCGAGAATGCGGTGGCCTCATTCGCCTCGTAGAGGACGCCCGGCGTGGTGAGCCCGTGCACCAGGGGGAGGATGGAGACGGTCACGATCGTCGAGCCGAGCACCGCCAACTCGGGAAGGCGTTGTCGCCAGCCCGACACCAGCACCATGGCGCCGCCAAGGGCGCACAACTCGGTGATGATCAGGACGAACCAGTAGAGCGTGGTCGGCGACTCGAACCAGGGCGTGCGCATGAAGTCGAAGAGCGCGAGCGCGAGAAACGCGAGCCCCGGGACAGCCAGGGGAAGCACTCGAAGAACGGATCGCAGCGGAGAGGTCGGCGCTCCCATGGGGTCCAATCGGCCTCGCAGACGTCGAAGTGAGCCTCGGGCTACCCTCACTTCGTGGCCTACCCACCCGATCAATTGAACGCGAACGAAGAGGTCGTGCTCGACCTCCGCCCGCACTGGTGGTTCTTCGCGAAACACCTGCTGGCGCTCGTCGTCGCCATCGGCATCGGTATTGCAGTGTTGGCCCTCGTCGATGACGGTCGGGTGAGTCTCATCGCCGGTGTTCTGATCCTCGCCGCGCTGATCTGGTTCGGCCTTCGCTACATCGTGTGGACCACGACCAACTTCGTGGTCACGACCGATCGACTCATCGTTCGGAGCGGTGTGGTGTCGCGCGAAGGCATCGAGATTCCGCTCGAGCGGGTCAACACGGTCTTCTTCCGTCAGTCGCTGTGGGAGCGGATCATCAAGTCGGGCGACCTCGTGATCGAGTCGGCGAGCGAGATGGGGAGTCAGAAGTTCACCGACATCCGTCGTCCGCTCAACGTGCAGAACGAGATCTATCGCCAGATGGAGGCGAACGAGAACCGCAAGTTCGACCGCGTCGGCTCGAACATGAACGCAGCGCCATCCATCCCCGATCAGATCGAGAAACTCGACGATCTGCGTCGTCGCGGCGTGCTCACCGACGAGGAGTTCGAGGCCAAGAAGGCCGATCTCCTCCGTCGTCTCTGACCCGATCAGTTCGTTCGCTCCCCGCCATGCGCCGCGCCGTCAGCCTCGTCCCGTCGATCACGGAGATCCTGTGCACCTGGGGCCATGACCCGATCGCGTGCACGAAGTACTGCGAGCAGCCCGATCTCGCCCACGTCGGGGGCACGAAGAATCCCGACATCGACGCGATCGCTGCCCTCGAGCCCGACGTGGTTCTGCTCGACAAGGAGGAGAATCGGCGAGAAGACGCCGATGCCTTGACGGCGCGTGGCCTCGAGGTCGTGGCGGTCGATGTTCGATCGATCGAAACGACCGCTCAGGCGATGGAGACGATCCGACGAGCGGTCGGGCTCGATCTCGACGCATCGCTCGATGTCGGGCCCGCTCGGTCAGGCCGCCGGTTGCGGGCGTTCGTGCCGATCTGGCGTCGCCCTTGGATGACGATCGGCGCTCGCACCTACGGAGCCGATCTCCTCGACCATCTCGGTGTCGACGTGGCCGTCCCGGCCGATGCGTCGAGCGACTACCCCGAGGTGACTCTCGAGCAGATGGCGGCGCTCGAGTGCGACGTCGTGCTGGTCCCCTCCGAACCCTACGAGTTCACCGACGCTCACTTCGAAGAGATGTCGGTGGTCGCCCCCGCCGCTGCCGTCGACGGCCAGGACCTGTTCTGGTGGGGAACCCGCACCCCGGCAGCGATCGAACGACTTCGTGACGTCATCGACGCCGTCGCTTCCAACACCTCCCGCTGAACCGCACTCCCGCCGAGCTTGCGTCCACTGAATCAGGCCGAGCAGCCACCCCCGAGTCCGGCCCCGAAACCCCCGGGGTATCCCCGATTCTCGATCGCCGTGTCTCCAACACCATGGAGACATGACACGCACCGACACCATCGCCCGCCCCGCCACCGACCGCACCGCTTCCGAGACCCGCCGAATCACCAAGAAGGGATGGTTCGAAGATCCCCGTGGAGAGCATCGCCTCCGCTTCCACGACGGCGTGAAGTGGACCGTCCACACCACCCACTACGGCCCCGTTCCGTGCCTCGGCTGTGGTTCGGGAGCTCGCTGAGGATCTCACTGCGAGGAATCTGCGGTGGGTCGGTTACGTTCCCACCCCATGAATCGCGAAGACGGCACGCAACGCTCGACCTCGACGCAGTACTCGATCGCACTTCGGGTCAGCCTCGACAACGTGCCGGGAGTGCTCGGCCGACTCACCACCGTCATTGGTGAGGCGGGCGGAAACATCTTCGCCATCGAGGGTTTCGTGGCCAAGGGCCCGCTCCTCGAACGAGAGATCGTCGTGAACTGCGCCAGCGTCGAACACCAAGGGCAGGTGGTCGAGGCGATCGAGGCGGTCGAAGGTGTCGAGTTGATCGACTGGTGGGATCGAACCTTCCGAATGCACGAGGGTGGAAAGGTCGAGGTGCTGCCGCTGTGTCCGGTCGGCGACCGAGACGATCTGTCCATGGCCTACACACCCGGTGTCGCCCGTGTCTGCACCGCCATCGCCGAGAACGAAGCGCTGGCCGATGAGCTGACCATCCGCAAGAACACCGTCGCCATCGTGAGCGACGGCACCGCCGTGCTCGGCCTCGGCGACATCGGCCCGAAGGCAGCCATGCCCGTCATGGAGGGCAAGGCGCTGCTGTTCAAGGAGTTCGCCGGCGTCGACGCCTTCCCGATCTGTCTCGACGTGACGGACCCGCAAGAGATCATCGAAACCGTGATCCGGCTGGCCCCGACCTTCGGCGGCGTCAACCTCGAAGACATCGCAGCCCCCGGCGCGTTCGAGGTCGAGCGAGCGCTCGACGAGAAGCTCGACATCCCGATCTTCCACGATGATCAGCACGGCACCGCCGTCGTCGCCTTGGCCGGGCTGGAGAATGCGCTGAAGATCGTCGAGAAGGACATGTCCGACGTGTCGGTCGTGATCTCTGGCGTCGGTGCTGCGGGCGTCGCCATCGGCAAGATCTTGCTCGGCGCTGGTGTGGGTCACGTCGTCGGCGTCGACAGCCGCGGCGCAATCGTCGAGGGGCGAGAGAACCTCAACGCCGAGAAGGAGTGGTTCGCCGAGAACACGAACCAGCGGAAGCTCTCGGGCTCGCTGTCCGACGTGATCGCCGGCGCCGACGTCTTCCTCGGCGTGAGCGCGCCGGGCGTGCTGTCGGTCGACGACGTGAAGGCGATGGCATCGGATCCGATCGTCTTCGCCATGGCGAACCCCGATCCGGAGATCCTGCCCGAGCAGGTCGAGGGGCTCGTCGGCGTCATGGCGACCGGGCGCAGCGACTACCCGAATCAGATCAACAACGTGTTGGCCTTCCCCGGCATCTTCCGTGGTGCGCTCGATGCGAAGGCGACTCGCATCACCGAAGGAATGAAGCTCGCAGCAGCGGAAGCGATCGCGACGTCGGTCACCGATGCCGATCGCTCACCGACGCACATCATTCCATCGGTGTTCGACCGCGACGTCTCGGTTCGTGTTGCCGAAGCGGTCGCCGCCGCAGCCATCGCCGAAGGCGTCGTGAGATCCGAGGGCTGACGTCGAGGAGCGCTCCTCAGGCCACGTCATTGTCGGCCGATCGTGAGAGATGTCTCGGTTTCACTCATGGCACGGCCGTACGATTCTGACCGTCGCAGCGTTGACGATTCTGTCCGGTGCGCCATCCGCTGCGTCACCCTCCACCGACGTGTTGATCGTCGACGGCGGTCCGGGAGTTGGAGAACCGGTCGCCGAGTTGCTCGATGGCGATGCGGCCTCCTGGGTCGGGCTGCGGTCGATCGACTCGGTTTACTGGACTCCCGAGAACATCCAAGGACGGCAATTCTCTCGCGGCCCCGGTGCAAAGGTCACGCTGCTTGCGATCCACCGCACGTTGCCCGCATCGTCGGCTGATTCCCGGGCTCTTGGCGGCGAACTCGCGGCTGCGCGAAGCGAGAGCAGTTGTTCGCTGGTCGACTCACCGCGGGTCGTCCAGGCTTGCGCCGACACGTCAGCGAGTTTGGTCTGGGTTTCGGGGACGGTGATCGTCGTCGTCTTGGGGAGCGACCAGGACTTGGTGCGCGACATCTTCGACCGTCAACTCGACCTCACTCCCAGCGAGGGCGTTGTGTTGTCGGTTGATGACCTCCGGCTGCCCAATGTGGAACAAAGCGAGGGCGGCGGACTGGCGACTTCGATTGCGTTGAGCCTGATGGTGACGCTTCTGACCGCAGTGTTCGTGCGCCGCATCATCGGTCGAAGTGAGCGCCGGGCACCCTCCGAACACCCGATGGCTGTTTCCTTCAAAGGGGCGGATCCGACGCAGCGGGAGTGAGTGCGACGGCTGAGAGGATCAGGCCTGAGCGGCGACGGCGCGACGTTGCGACCCTTGGCGAGTAACCCGGTTAGTGAGCGGAGCGAACGGCGTCGGCGTCGGCCACGGAGTGATGTTGCGAGCCTTGGCGAGCAACTCGGTTAGTGAGCGGAGCGAACGGCGGCCGCCAGTGGAGCTATCGCTAGCTCGCGATGCGGATTGAGGCGTTGCGTCGAGCAAGGATGATCTCGGCGGCTTCGCCAAGGGTGCGGTCTGGAAATTTCGTGACCTCGCGCCACCCGAGGCGAAGCGTGAGGAATCCGTGCCGTGCGCCTTCACGATCGCGGGCGTGGTCGTTCTCGACTGCGTCGGTCGTGAGATGCCATGGTCGGCCATCGCCTTCGATGATCGTCTTGCCGTCGGGATCAGCGATGTCGACGATGCCCCGAACGCCCG
>CALLIQ010000436.1 GCA_938008925.1 uncultured Acidimicrobiales bacterium | reverse complement strand
CTGACCGGCGGCCGGTGGTGTGGGTCGAGCGGTCGTCATCAGAACTGGAAGTAGATGAACGGAGCGACGCCCTCGGGACCGAGGGCGGCCACGAGCGAGACCCAGGCGCCGAATGCGACACCCTGGATGCTCGGGGCGACTCGGTTCACGAGCGCTCGGGTGCGGTCGGCGAGGTCATCGGGACGGAACTGGACGAGAAGGGCCCCGAAGATCACGAGCATCGGGAGGACGGCATTGTCGACGAGGGGCGTGCGGCCCGTGTTCCAGTCGCCAGCGACGAGGCGCCCCATCAGTGACCAGGCGAGCTCGAAGCTCTCGGCCCGGAAGAGGATCCACGCCACACAGACGACGTGGAACGTGGCGAACCATCGAACGGGGGTGAGCGCCGTCGTGAGCCTCGTAGGGCGTGAACGGCCACGGAGGTCTCGCCAGAGGCGCTCGACGGCGAGCGCGAGTCCGTGAATGGCGCCCCACGCCACGAAGGTCCACGATGCCCCGTGCCACAGGCCGCCGAGCAGCATCGTGAGGAACAGGTTCCGGTACGTGGCGAACGAGGAACCGCGATTGCCCCCGAGCGGGATGTAGAGGTAGTCGCGCAGCCAGCGCGACAGCGTCATGTGCCAGCGCCGCCAGAAGTCCTGGATGGAGAACGATCGATACGGATTGTCGAAGTTCTGGGGGAATCGGAAACCCAACAGCAGCGCAACGCCGATGGCGATGTCGGTGTAGCCAGAGAAGTCGGCATAGATCTGGATGGCGTAGGCGTACATCGCCAGGATCGACTCGCCGGACGACGCAGCGTCGGGTGAGTCGAACACGGGATCGACCACCGACTCGGCCAGATAGGTGGCGACGACGACCTTCTTGAAGAGGCCGCGACCGATGAGCCACACGGCTTCGCCGGCCGGCACGCGGTCGGAGAGCGGCTGGCGGAGCTGAGGGAGAAACTCCGACGCTCGAACGATCGGGCCGGCGACGAGTTGAGGGAAGAACGACAGGTAGACGGCGACGTCGGTGATCGGGGCCGGCTCGACGTCGCCCCGATGCACGTCGATCACGTAGCTGAGGGCCTGGAAGGTGAAGAACGAGATCCCGACCGGAAGCAGTATCTCGATGAGTGGGAGGTCGCGGTCGGGCAGGAGGCCGTTCAGCGACTCGACGAAGAACCCGTAGTACTTGAAAATGGCGAGCACGGCGAGGTTCACGGCGACGGCGGCACCGACGACAAGCGATCGGCCCGTTTTGGCGCGGCGCACGAGGTTGGCCGCCGCCGCGTTCCCGACGATTGACGCGGCGATCAGTGCACAGAATCGCCAGTCCCACCATCCGTAGAAGACGAACGACGCGATGACCATGCCGATCTTCCATGCCTCTGGATTGGCGCGAAGAAGAACGTGGCCGGCGTAGACCACGAAGAAGAAAATGGCGAAGGTGAACGTCGGGAAAAGCACGGGCGGGGCGCATGTTGGCATACTGCGGTCGATGATCGATCGCACCTCCACCGAGACACTGCTCGCTGAAACTGCCGTTGCCTTTCGTCGTCGGCGGGACCTGCTGATTGCTGAAGGAAACGACGCGGCGGAGTATCTGCACGGCCAGGTCTCCCAGACCGTGACCGGCCTGGCTGTCGGAGCCTCCGCGTGGTCGCTCCTGCTGTCGCCGCAGGGCAAGGTCGATGCCTGGATGCGAATGACGAGGGTGGCCGACCAGACCTTCTGGCTCGACCTCGACGAAGGATTCGGCGAGGCCGCTCTGGCTCGACTGAACCGCTTCAAACTCCGGGTCGATGCTGAACTCAGCCTCCAGACCGTCTCGTTGATCGCCGTACGGGGTCCGCTGGCGGCCGATCATCGTCCCGACGCATCCGACGCATCCGACGGTGTCGCCACGATCGACCTGCTGTGGGGCGACGTCGACGGCTTCGATCTGCTCGGCGAGGGTGCGGTGGTGCCCGATGGCCTCGAGGTCGGCGACGATCTCGCCTTCGAAGCGACACGGATTCAGGCCGGTGTTCCCAAGCTCGGCGCCGAGATCGTCGAGAACACGATTCCTGCCGAAGTTGGCATCGTCGACGCCTCCGCCGACTTCACCAAAGGTTGCTACGTCGGCCAGGAACTCGTGGCTCGCGTCGACTCCCGAGGCAACAACACGCCGCGCACCATGCGGCGGATGCGAATCGCTGGCGACGCCGAAGCCGCTGGCCTCGACCTCACCCAGAACGGCGAGGCGGTCGGGGTCGTGACCAGCGCTGCGCCGGTTGGCTCCGACACGGTCGCTCTGGTCTCGGTCAAGCGAGCCGCCGATCTCGACGGCACGTTCGCGATTGCCGGAGCGGAAGGCGACCGGGCCGCCGAACTCTTGAACTGACGGTCACACCCGCCAGCACCGGCTGGTTCGTCGATCAGCCGACAGCAGGCAGCTCGACGGTCATGATCGCCCCGCCGCTTGGATTGTGCCCGGCCGTCACGCTGCCGTTCATCGCTCGAGCGAGCTCTCGAACGATGGCGAGTCCGAGTCCGCTCGACGTCTCGGCTCGCTTGGGTTGGAGCTTCGCCACATAGAGCCGTTCGAACACGTGAGGAAGGTCGGCGTCGTCGATTCCGGGTCCGTCGTCGATGACGGCGATCGTCACCCGCTCGCCGGATCGCCCGACGGTGACCACGATCGCTGACTCGGCGAACTTCAGTGCGTTCTCGATCAGGTTGGCCATGATCTGTGCCGTCCGCTGGCGGTCGGCGATGACCTCGATGCTGCCAGGTGGGGACTGGACCTCCAGCGAGACCCCGGCACGTTCGGCGCTCGGGGCGAGGCCGTCGACGGTCTCCTCGGCGGCCCGGACGATGTCGAACGTCGATGTGTCGATCGAGAACGAGTTGGCGTCGAGCCTGGCCAGCTGGAGTAGGTCGGTGACGAGGCGGTTGAGGCGGTCGGCATGGCTGGCGATGATCGAACCCGTCGCCGGGGCGTCGGTGACCGCTCCGTCGATGAGGGCTTCGGCGTAGCCGCCGATGGCGGTCAGCGGCGTTCGCAGGTCGTGTGAGACCGAGAGCAGAAACTGTTGTTCGAGCGCACGTGATCGGTCGAGGTCGGCGGCCATTGCATTCACGGAGTCGGCGAGCTGAGCGATCTCGTCGCGTCCGCTCACATGAACCCTGGTTGAGAGATCGCCGGCGGCGATGGCGGTCGTCGCCTCTTCGATCGATCGGATTGGCTCGCTCATCCGGCGGGCCAGGAACCACCCAGCGCCGAGAGCCAGGAGCAAGACCGCAGCGCCCGATGCAGCGAAGAAGGCGGTGGCTTCTCGGGGAATCCGAGACACGTTCTCGCCGATCAAGATGCCGATCGAGGTGTTGCCACCCCGGGGTCGATTGCCGATCTCGACGTCGACCCGTTGGAGCCCGGCGACCTCGCGGCCGCGTGCCAGCTCGACGGGATCGCCGCTTGCGAAAGTCTCCTGCTGTTCGGAGTCGAGAGAGAACAGCGCTCGATCGGATTGCTCACCCCGGTCGGGGATCGAGGTGACCCGCCCGTCAGCGAAGACGAGCACCACTTGCAGCTCGTCGACCTCGAACGCGGCGCCGATCCGCCCGAGCGATCGGGGCACGTCGTTGCCGTCGGTGTTCTGGTTCGCCAATTCGACGATGGTGTCGAGCTGGTTGGCGATTCGGCCTCGGGCGTCGGACCGGGCGCCGACCTGGGTCATCAGCAACACGCCGATGCCGACCAGCACGATGGCGGCCATGGCCAGGCCGACGAAGGCGAGGGTGAGTCGGCGTTGCATCGTCATTGGAGGGGCATCGTCATTGAGGGAGCATCGTCATTGAGGGAGCATCAACCGAGCCGGTAGCCGGTGCCGCGGACGGTGGCGACGGGCAGGTCGTCCCCGAGCTTGCGCCGAAGCTGGCGAACGTGAACGTCGACGGTGCGGATGTCGCCGATCCAGTCTGGACCCCACGCGCCGGCGAGGATCTGTTCTCGGCTCAGCACGATGCCGACGTTCGAGACCAGGTGCTCGAGGAGCGCGAACTCCTGTGCCGCCAGCGTGATGGGTTCGCCATCGACCGTGACCTCGTGGCGTTCGAGATCGACCGAGATCGACCCGAAGTCCACCCGCTTGATGGTCTCCTGGGTCGAGGCGCCACGACGAAGGATGGCTTTCGCCCGCACGACGACCTCGCGGGGCGAGAAGGGTTTCGTCACGTAGTCATCGGCGCCGAGTTCGAGCCCGAGGATTCGGTCGATCTCGTCGTCGCGTGCCGTCAGGAACAGCACGGGGACGTTGCTCGTCATGCGGAGTTCGCGGCACACATCGAGACCGTCGCGCTCGCCGGGGAGTCCGATGTCGAGGATGACGAAGTCGGGTTGTCGCGACCGGATGACGTCCAGGGCGCGGTCGGCGTTGTCGCACAACGTGACGTCCCACGACTCGCGACGGAAGTAGAGGGCGAGGAGATCAGCGATGTCGGGCTCGTCTTCGACGATCACGATCGACGCGGGGGTGGTGGCCATTGCCGATCACAGTAGAGCTCGATTGTGAGGAGATCGTGAAGGGTCTACCGTCCCACCCATGTCGAAGATCACACTGACCGCAACGCTCACCGCCGCCGAAGGCAAGGCCGACGAGCTGGAGGCGGCACTGGTCGCCCTGATCGCCGCCGCCGACGAGGAACCCGGTCTCGAGGTGTACTCCGCCAGCAAGAGCAAGGACGATCCGAACGTGTTCGTGTTCTTCGAGGTCTACCGCGATGCCGAGGCGCTCGAGGTGCACGGCAAGGGTGATGGCATGAAGGCGGCCATGGGCGCCATGGGCGGGCTGCTGGCCGGTCGTCCGGACGTCAAGCTGATGGATCCGGTGGCCGCAAAGGGCCTGGAGTTCTGAGCACCTATCTCGATTCGATTCTCGCCGCTCATCGAGACGCGGCGAGTCACGATCAGCGGTCGATCGACGCACTGCGCGAGCAGATCGCCGATCTCGAACCCACACGTGGGTTCCGTTCGGCGATCGCTTCCGCCGATGGCCTCGCCGTCATCAGCGAGATCAAGCGCCGCTCGCCGTCGAAGGGTGACCTCGCCGCGGGGCTCGATCCGGCTGCGTTGGCCACGATGTACGCGGCTGGCGACGCCACTTGTTTGTCGGTGCTGACCGACGCCGACGCGTTCGGCGGTTCGCCAGAAGACCTCGCTGCGGCGCGGTCGGCGGTGACGCTGCCGGTCCTTCGAAAGGACTTCACGGTGTCGGCACTCGACGTCGTCGATGCCCGTCTCATGGGTGCTGACTGTCTTCTGTTGATCGTGGCGGCCCTCGACGATGTCGAGTTGGCCGACTTCCACGATCTGGCCGTCGAGATCGGTCTCGACGTGCTCGTCGAAGCGCATGACGAGGCCGAAGTCGAGCGGGCGATGGCCGTTGGCGCGACGATGATCGGGATCAACCAACGAGATCTCGTGACCTTCGAGGTCGACACCGAGCGCGCCGTCCGCGTCGGTCGTGCACTGCCCCCAGGGGTCGTGCGAGTC
>CALLIQ010000435.1 GCA_938008925.1 uncultured Acidimicrobiales bacterium | reverse complement strand
GGGTCTCAGCGCCGCGGCGGATGGCACCGACGTCTTCATCCCGGACGTCCCCGGTTTGCTGCAGAGCATCGTGGCTGTGAACACGACGCCTTTTGGTGCCACGATCGAGGTCTCATGGGAGCCGCCGGAGAACGATGGCGGTGTGCCGATCGCCGGCTACCGGGTCTCGATGGCCGGTCTGACCGCAGACGTCGGCCCCAACGCCACGTTCGCTCGCATCGGGCCACTCCCGGCCGGCTTCTACGAGGCGACGATCCAAGCCTTCGGTCCCGCCGGCGACGGGCCCGTGCTCACCTCGAACCAGGTCGAGGTCCGGACGCTGCCGCCGTTCAACTCGATCGATGCCTTCGTCGACCAGCAGTACCGAGACTTCCTCGGTCGTCCGTCCGATGCGGCGGGGCGTCAGTTCTGGGCGGCTCGAACCGCGGCCGACGGCTCCAACATGCACGAGATCATCATCTCGTTCATGCGTTCGCCGGAGTTCGCACCGAGGCGCTCGGTCGTCCGTCTCTATCAGGCCTACTTCCGGCGCCTGCCCGACCCGGTGGGCTTCGACTTCTGGTCGCGCCGTTTGGCCGCTGGTGAGGGATCGCTCGAGGAGGTCTCGCAGTTCTTCGCCTCCGGCGACGAATTCCAGGCGACGTACGGCTCGCTCGACAACACCGAGTTCGTCGATCTCGTCTACCAGAACGTCCTCGGCCGTCCCGGCGAAGCCGAGGGCCGAGCCTTCTGGATCAGCGAGCTCGACGGTGGTCTCGATCGTGGACGTCTGATGACGCTGTTCTCCGAGTCGCCGGAGTTCATCTCGACGAGTGGGCCGAATGTCGATGTCGTCGTGACCTACCGAGGACTGCTCGACCGCTTGCCTGACAGCCAGGGCTTCGAGTTCTGGACCGATCGCATCGCCAGCGACCCGAACGCGTTGTCGACGCTCATCCAGCAGTTCATCGGCAGCGAAGAGTACGGCGGGCGCGTCACCCCCTAAACGGTCGCCCATCCGACCGCCGGGGAGCACCACAGCCCCGTGTGGAGAAGTCGATCGCGCGCCTCGCCCCGTTCGTGCATTCTCACTGCTACCGTTTCACGGCCGGCGGTAGGAGGATCACACAGCGTGAGCACAATCGATCAGGTCATCGGACGAGAAATCCTGGATTCCCGAGGGAACCCGACCGTCGAGGTCGAGGTCATCCTCGCCTCTGGCGCCATGGGCCGAGCCCTCGTGCCCTCGGGCGCATCGACGGGTCAGTTCGAAGCCGTCGAGCTGCGCGACGGCGGTGACCGCTATCTCGGTAAGGGTGTCTTGACCGCCGTCGGCCACGTGAACACGTCCCTCGACGAAGCCCTGCACGGCATGGACGCCTACGCCCAGCGTGAGATCGACATGACGATGCTGGCCGTCGATGGCACGCCGAACAAGAGCCAGATCGGTGCAAACGCGATTCTCGGCGTCTCGCTCGCAGCAGCCCGTGCCGCCGCCGACGATCTTCAGCTCCCGCTGTATCGGTACGTCGGTGGTGCCAACGCACACACGCTTCCCGTGCCGATGATGAACGTGTTGAACGGTGGCGAGCACGCCGACAACAACATCGACTTCCAAGAGTTCATGATCATGCCCGTCGGTGCGGCCTCGTTCAGCGAAGGACTGCGCTGGGGCGTCGAGACCTATCACGCCCTCAAGAGCGTGCTCACCGAACGGAACCTCGCTACCGGGATCGGTGACGAGGGTGGCTTCGCTCCGAACCTCGGCTCGAACGAGGAAGCGCTGCAGCTCCTCATGTTCGCCATCGAGAAGGCCGGCCTCACGCCGGGAACCGACATGGCCCTCGCCATGGACGTCGCCTCCACCGAGTTCTTCACCGACGGCAACTACCACCTGGCGGGGGAGGGGCGCACCCTCGACCCGTCCGAGATGGCAGGCCTGCTGGATGAGCTGGTCAACAAGTACCCGATCGTCTCGATCGAAGACGGCATGGACGAAGAAGACTGGGATGGTTGGCGAACCCACACCGACCTGAGTGGCGACAAGTGCCAGCTCGTCGGCGACGACCTGTTCGTCACCAACACCGAACGCCTCGGCCGTGGCATCGACACCGAGACGGCGAACGCCATCCTCATCAAGGTCAACCAGATCGGCACGCTCACCGAGACCCTCGAGGCGGTCTCGATGGCAACCGCAGCCCGTTACGGCTCGGTCATGTCGCACCGCTCGGGTGAAACCGAAGACACCACCATCTCCGACCTCGCGGTGGCCACCAACTGCGGCCAGATCAAGACCGGTGCCCCCGCTCGAAGCGACCGAGTGGCGAAGTACAACCAGCTTCTCCGCATCGAGGAAGATCTCGGTGACGCCGCCCGCTATCCGGGCATCGCTGCGCTCTCGCGTCAACCCGAGAGCGCATGACCTTCGAGTCAGCATTCGATTCGATCCGGCGCTGGACGCTGCCGGTCGCGCTCGCCGTCGTGGCGATCGCCGTGGTCGTCGCGTTCGCGATCATGCCCGTTCGGATCTGGCTCGATCAGCGCGAGGCACTGGCGGAGACCCGCCAAGAACTGGCCGAGCTCGAAGGTCAAGTGCACGAGCTCGAGGCGCAGCACAGCTTGCTCGAGACCGATGCGGAGATCGAGCGTCAGGCCCGGGAGAACTTCGACCTGGTCTACCCGGGCGAAGAGAGCTACCGGATCCTTCCGGCGAGCGACTGACCCCGTCGACCCGGTGAGGGGCGAACGCTCGGAGGTGCTTCTTCGTCGCGTGTCGCCTGTCGGGCGTCGGTCGCTGCGTGTCGGTTGCTGAGCGTCGCCGCGCCGTCGAAGCCAGTCCGAGCCGGTGGGAGAGGGCCAGAAAAAGTGCTGAGCGGGGCCGAAGCCCCGCTCAACGCTCGTCCCACCGGGAGGGAATCGGGAGACGAGTTCTGTTACGACTGGGCCAACACCGTTGCCGAGGGCAGCGAGTGTGTCCAGTCAAACGGCGACGCTTGTCGCCGCCGTGCGATCACTGTTGAACGAACTGCACCCGTCGGTTGGCGGCGAGCGCAGCTGCCGAGTCGCCGTCGGCGAATTCGGTGGTCTCACCGTAACCGACCGCGACCAGCGAATTTTCGTCAACTCCTGCGTTCACGAGGTAGGCGCGGACCGCATCGGCACGGGCCTGGCTGAGGGCGAGGTTGGCCGCCTCGTCGCCCCGCACGTCGGTGTAGCCCTGGATCTCGAGTTCGAGCCCCGGCGAAGCGAGCAGTGCCTCAGCGACGTTGTCGAGGGTCGGCGTGCTCGCATCGAGGATGACGTCCGAGCTGGTGGCGAACTGGATGGGGTCGAGTTCGAGGATGGTGTTCACCTCGTCGACCACGGCGCCGCCGTCTTCGACCACGAGTTCGTCGATGACCTCGGTGACACCTTCGACCGCAGCGGCCTCGGCGAGCACCGTGGCGCGAGCTTCCTCGGAATCGACGGTGCCTCGGACGGTGGCGACGGTGCCTTCGACCGATGCCTCGGCGCCGGTGACGCCGTTGGCGGCCAGGACGTCAGCGACGTCGGGTTGCAGCACGCGCAGTCGGTCGACGACCTCGGTGACACCCTCGACGGCTCCAGCCGCTTCGATCGCAGCGTCTCGTTCGCCCTCGTTGCCGACCACGCCGATCGCGGTGGCGATGGTGCCCTCGACGGTCGGCGCTGCCTGGCCGACGCCGCTGGCGGTGAGCGCCGCCTCGACGTCGGGTTGGAGGACGACGAGCTGGTTGTCGACCGACACGATGCCGGGCACGCCGGCCGCGGCTGCCTCAGCGTCGGTCGACTCCTGGTCGGTGCCGACGAATCCGGTCAGTTCGGCGACATCGCCATCGGCGCCACTCGAGATGCCGAAGGCGGCGACGGCGGCGGCGACGTCTGGAGCGAGGTCGAGCGGCTCGGGCTCGACGACGGCCTCGACCTCGGGCTCTTCGACGGTCTCGGGCTCGACATCGACCGCGGTGGTCGCCGTGGTGACGGCGGGTGTCGAGATGTCGATCTCGCCATCTCCGTCGACGGGCACGGTCACCGTGGTGCCGGCCACTTCGATGTCATCGCCTGATCGCCACTGGTTCCACCCCCACGACAGCGCCAAGACGGCGAGAACGGCGAGGCCGATCACGATGATCTGGTCATTGGCTGCGACGCTCCACTCAGGAATGAGCTTCTCGTCGTCATCCTCAGCATTGCGGGCATCGGTCTGTTGGTCGTACTCCACGTAGGTGCTGACTCCCGAGTCGAGACAAAGTCGCGAGAACCTCGGGAAGTTCTGCCCGGACCTCGACTCTTGCGAACCGAGCGGACTTTTGTGAACCGAGCGCCGATTCGTGCCACACTCATCCGGTCCGTCCGTCACTGCCTGCTTTGGAGTTCCCAGTGGAGATTTCTGTCGAGGTGAACGGCGTCGCTCAATCGCACGACGTCGAGCCGCGAACCCTTCTCGTTCATTACCTGCGTGAGGTGGTCGGCCTCACCGGCACCAACGTCGGCTGCGACACCTCTTCGTGTGGCGCTTGCACCATTCACGTCAACGGTGAAGCCGTGAAGTCGTGCACGATGCTCGCCGTCCAGGCCGACGGACAGTCGGTCACGACGATCGAAGGTCTCGCCGACTCCGACGGCACGATGCACCCGATGCAGGATGCGTTCATGCAGTGCCACGCGCTGCAGTGCGGCTACTGCACGCCGGGCATGGTCATGGCCTCCGTCTCGCTGCTCGACGAGAATCCGAACCCCAGCGAAGACGAGGTACGTGAAGGCCTCGAGGGCAACCTCTGCCGCTGCACCGGCTATCACAACATCGTGAAGGCCGTGCTCAGCGCCTCCGGAGGTGGCCAGTGATCCCCGTCGCCTTCGACTACGTCCGGGCCGATTCGGCCGACGCAGCGCTCGCCGCTCTCGCCGAGCACGGTGACGAAGCCAAGCTCATGGCTGGCGGTCACTCGCTGCTTCCGATGATGAAGCTGCGTCTTGCCTACCCGTCGGTCGTCGTCGACATCGGTCGGCTCGACGACCTCTCCTACGTGCGCGACGGCGGCGACCACATCGCCATCGGAGCGCTCACCAAGCACCGGGCGATCGAGACCGATGCCATGGTCGCCGAGCATGCGCCGCTGCTGCAGCACTCGACCAGCCAGGTCGGTGATCCGCAGGTTCGCCACCGCGGCACCATCGGTGGCTCACTCGCTCACGCCGACGCAGCGGCCGACCATCCCTCGGCGCTCCTCGCACTCGGCGGTTCGGTCATCGCCCGCAGCGCATCCGGCGAGCGCGAGATCGCCGCTGGCGACCTGTTCGCCGGCTTCCTCGAGTCGAGCCTCGAGCCGACCGAGATGATCACCGAGGTCCGCATTCCGAAGCAGACCGGCGCCGGCTGGAGCTTCCAGAAGTTCAACCGTCGTGCGCAGGACTGGGCCATCGTCGGTGCGTCCATCCAGCAGGTGAATGGAGCGGCCCAGGTCGCCCTCGTCAACATGCACCCCACGCCGGTGCGCGCCACCGCCGTCGAGGAAGCACTCGCCGGAGGCGCTTCGGCCGCCGAGGCTGCCGAGCAGGCACACGTCGGTATGGAGCCGTCGAGCGACCTCAACGCCAGCGTTGAGTTCCGCCAGCACCTCGCCCGTGTCCTCGTCGGACGCGGACTCGCCGAGGCCGGCATCAGCTGAACGACGTCGAGATCACATCGGCTGGCGAATCAACTGATCGCCCGGTCGAACGATCGATGCGAATCGTTTCACTTCTTCCATCCGCGACCGAGGTGCTCTGGCACCTCGGTCTCGGTGATTTTGTGGTCGGCGTCACCTTCGAGTGCGACGAGCCGGCCGAAGCGGGCGAACGCCCTCACGTCACCGACACGATCCTCCCCGCGGGCGCAGCGCCTGCGGAGATCGACGCCCTGATCAAAGAGGCGATGGCGGCGGGAACCGAGCTCTACACGCTCGACCGGGAGCTGCTCGCATCGCTCGAACCCGATCTGATCGTCAGTCAGGATCTGTGTCGAGTGTGCGCGCTGCCATCGGGCAACGTCGAAGAGGCGGTCGCCTCGCTGGGCTGTGCGAGCGACGTGTTCAGCTACGACCCGATGACCCTCGATGGTGTGCTCGACGAGATGGAAGCGCTCGGACGCGCCGCCGGCGCCGATGTGGATGCGTTCGGTCGACTCGACACGCTGCGGGCGCGACTCGCCGAGCAACGGCGCGTCGCCGCGGGCCGGACGGAGCGACCGAAGGTTCTGCTCCTCGAGTGGCCGGACCCTCCGTTCACGCCAGGCCATTGGATCCCCGATCAGATCGAGGCGGCCGGAGGAGAGGCGCTGTTGGCGCATCCCGGCGGACGCTCGAGCGGATGCTCGTGGGACGACGTCGCCACCTGCGGCGCTGACGTGTTGATCGTGGCTCCGTGCGGCTTCGACGAGGCGGCCGCTGAGGCGCAGCTCGCCGAGGTCATCGCCCGCCCCGAGCTCGCCGACCTCCCCGCCATCCGCAATGGTCGAACCCACGCCATCGACGCCGATGCCCTGATCGTGCGCCCCGGCCCCCGCCTCATCGACGGCGTCGACGCCCTCACCACCATCCTCCACCCCTGACCCAGCGCCCCGTCGCGGAGCGATTGCCCGCCATCCGGCCGTCGCGGAGTGGATGGCCGCCGGAAGTGGCGGTGGATCGCTCCGCGGCGCGCATGTGGCGGTGGATCGCTCCGCGACAAGGGGAGACGGGCCGAGAGCGGGGGTTGAGAAGGACGGCGAGGAGGGGCGAGAAGGGGAGTAGTCTCACTGAGAGCACTATGATGGTGGGATGCGAGAGATTCTCTCCGACCTCGACCGATGGAAGCGCCAAGGCAAGAAGATGGCGGTGGCGCGCGTCGTCGACGTGGAAGGGTCCGGCCCCCGGCTTCCG
>CALLIQ010000434.1 GCA_938008925.1 uncultured Acidimicrobiales bacterium | reverse complement strand
TGCGTAGCCGACGCCGTGGACGGTTCGGACCACCTCGTCGCCGAGCTTGCGTCGCACCGAGCGGACGTGACTGTCGACCGTGCGGACGCCGCTGCCGTCCCGATAGCCCCAGACCATCGCCAACAGCTGATCGCGATTGAGCACGGAACCGCCGGCCTCGGCCAGCACGCGGACCAGGTCGAACTCGGTGGGCGTCAGGTGAACGGGTTCCCCGTCGATGAGGATTCGTCGGGCGGCGGGATCGATCACGAGCCGACCGTCGCTCGAACCGAGCGACGGCGCAGGCATCGTTGCGCTACGACGAAGGAGCGCTCGAACCCGAGCAACGAGCTCGCGTGGCGAGAACGGCTTGGTCATGTAGTCGTCTGCGCCGACCCCGAGGCCGACCAACATGTCGGTCTCGTCGTCACGGGCCGTCAACATGATGACCGGGACCGGGCGTCGAGCCTGGACCCGTCGACAGACCTCGAGACCGTCGAAACCCGGCAGGTTCAGATCGAGCACCAAGAGATCGGGTCGTTCGATTTCGTCGATCTGCACGGCACTCGGTCCGTCGGCGGCCACCGACACGGCGAATCCCTCGCTCCGCAGTCGGGTCGCGATCGCGTCCGCGATCGTCGCCTCGTCTTCGACGACGAGAATGTGCGTGTCGGCCATCCCCTCAAACGTAGAGAATAACCATGTGCAGCGTCTCGATGGCGGTGTGAAGATTCTGTGCAAGACCGCAGCGAGTGGCGGGCGAGCGATCGGCTGAGTGGCCGCGCGGGGGAGCGGGCGCATGGCCGAGGAAATGGCCGAGCGAATGACCGAGTGAATGACCGAGCGGGCGGGGCGTTGGAGTGCGACCGCGCGCTGGTTAGGCTTGTCGGTCGGTCTGACCTCGGGCATGCCTGAGAAGGGATCGAGGTCCTGCTCTGATCGAATCGGTTCGCCGGTTCGGTGAGTACAGCACAAGGCCGCACGACATCACGCCACCGTCGTCAGGCATCGGCGTGTTCGCTCAAGGAGTCTGTTATCCCAAAGTCCAAGGAAGATGCAATCGTGCTCGAGGGCACCGTTGTCGAGTCGCTGCCGAACGCCATGTTCAAGGTGGAACTCGAGAACGGCCACAGCGTCCTGGGTCACATCTCCGGCAAGATGCGCCGGCACTACATCCGGATCCTTCCGGGTGACAAGGTCCAGGTCGAACTCACGCCCTACGACCTCACCCGCGGCCGCATCACTTATCGATACAAGTAGCTCTCCCTGAGCGCCGGTGCCCGTCACCTGCGTTCGGCCCGATCACCACCTCCGTGGTGATGTCCGTTCCATCGCCGCGTCTCGCGGCGTCCGTTTCGTTCGAGGAATCGCATGAAAGTCCGACCAAGCGTCAAGAAGATTTGCGACAACTGCAAAGTGATCCGACGCAACCGTCGGATCATGGTCATTTGCACGAACCCGCGTCACAAGCAGAGGCAAGGCTGATCTATGGCTCGTATCGCCGGCGTTGACATCCCCCGCGAAAAGCGGCTCGAGGTGTCACTCACTTACATCTTCGGAGTCGGTCGCTCGACTGCGAAGCAGATCGCCTCCGCCGTTGAGGTCGATCCCACCACCCGCGTGAAGGATCTCACCGAGGCCGAGGTGCTCCGCATCCGTTCGTGGATCGACGCAAACGTGAAGACCGAAGGCGACCTTCGCCGTGAGGTCTCTCAAGACATCAAGCGCAAGATGGAGATCGGTTGCCACCAGGGCATCCGTCACCGCAAGGGCCTCCCCGTTCGAGGCCAGCGCACCCAGACCAATGCACGCACGCGGAAGGGTCCGAAGCGGACCGTCGCCGGCAAGAAGAAGGCGGTCTAAGCCATGGCCAAGCCAAGCGCAGGTGGACGTCGTCCCCGCAAGAAGGAACGCAAGAACGTCACCCACGGCGTTGCTCACATCAAGTCGAGCTTCAACAACACGATCGTGTCGATCACCGACCAGGAGGGCAACGTCCTCTCGTGGTCGTCGGCCGGCAACGTCGGCTTCAAGGGCTCCCGCAAGTCCACCCCCTTCGCCGCCCAGATGGCGGCCGAAGCTGCGGCCCGTCGGGCCATGGAGCACGGTGTCCGCAAGGTCGACGTGCAGGTGAAGGGCCCCGGTTCCGGTCGTGAGACCGCCATTCGCTCGATCCAGAACGCTGGCATCGAAGTCACCGGCATCAAGGACGTGACGCCGGTTCCACACAACGGTTGCCGCCCGCCGAAGCGTCGTCGGGTCTGAGGAGAGTTCGCACATGTCTCGTTACACCGGCCCTCGCGCCCGCATCTCCCGCCGACTCGGCACCAACATCTTCGGGACCCGAGGCGAAGCCATCGCCCTCGAAAAGCGTCCCTATCCCCCCGGCATGCACGGCCAGACCCGTCGCCGTGGCAACAACAACACCGAGTACCTGTTCCAGTTGCAGGAGAAGCAGAAGGCTCGCTTCTCCTACGGCTTGAACGAGCGTCAGTTCCGCAAGGTCTACGACGAGGCCTCCCGTCGTGAGGGCGTCACCGGCGAGAACATGCTCCGGTTCCTCGAGCTTCGCCTCGACAACGTCGTCTACCGCGCCGGCTTCTTCTCGACCCGGCCCCAGGCCCGTCAGTTCGTGAGCCACGGCCACATCAACGTCAACGGCAAGCGCGTCAACGTCCCGTCGTACCGAGTCCGCAAGGGCGACGTGATCGAGATTCGCGAAAAGACCCGCGACAACGCCATCGTCCAGTGGAACAAGGACGTGCTCGACCGCACGCCTCCCGCCTGGCTCGACCTCGATGGCGCCGGCCTCAAGGTCACCGTGTACTCCGAACCACTTCGCGAGCAGATCGACGTGCCGCTGCGTGAGCAGCTCATCGTCGAGCTGTACAGCAAGTAGTCGTTCCTCTTCTCGTCTCAGCCAGTAATCGCGCAACTCGAACACACCCCCGGCGCCAACGGCGCCAGGTCGGAAGGAAGTCCCATGCTGGTCATGCAGCGCCCAACCGTGGAGCAGATCGACGATGGTGAGTCGAACCACGGTCAGTTCGCCATCGGCCCACTCGAGCCCGGGTTTGGTCACACGCTTGGCAACTCGCTTCGCCGCACGCTGCTGTCGTCGATCCCCGGCGCAGCCATCACTCAGGTTCGTTTCGACGACGCCCTCCACGAGTTCGACACCCTCACCGGTGTGGTCGAGGACGTCACGGACATCATCTTGAACCTCAAGGACATCGTCGTGACCTCCGAGTCCGACGAGCCCGTCGTGCTTCGTCTCGACGTGCGTGGTCCCGGCGACGTCACCGCTGGTGACATCTCCTGCCCCGCCGAGATCGAGGTTCTGAACGGCGACGTTCACCTCGCAAAGCTCGACGCCAAGGGCCGTCTCGCGATCGACCTCACCGTCGAGCGCGGCCGCGGCTGGCTCAGCTCGCAGCGCACCACCGGTTCCGCCATCGGTGTCATTCCCATCGATGCCATCTACAGCCCGATCCGTCGGGTGTCGCTGTCGGTCGAGCCGACCCGCGTCGAGATGAGCACCAACTTCGATCGTCTCCTCCTCGACATCGAGACCGACGGTTCGATCACCCCGCGTGACGCCTTGGCCTCGGCCGGCGCCACCCTCCGGGGCCTGGTCCAGCTCGTCGAAGAGATGAGCGATGAGCCCGAGGGCCTGACCCTCGGCGAGGCGCCCGCTGCGGCGTCCGGCTCGCCCGATCTCGACCTGCCGATCGAAGACCTCGACCTCTCCGAGCGTCCTCGCAACTGCCTCAAGCGTGCGCAGGTCAACAGCATCGGCGAGCTCCTGCAGAAGACCGAAGACGATCTTCTCGCCATCACGAACTTCGGTCAGAAGTCGTTGGACGAGGTCATCGTCAAGCTTGATGAGCGGGGCCTCGCCCTGCGCGGCTCGAGGAGCTGAACATGCCAGGACGTCCCACCAAGTCGCGCCGCTTCGGCGGCTCGGCTTCGCATCAGAAGCTGATGATGGCCAACCTCGTCGCCTCGCTCGTCGCGGCCGAGGGCATCGTCACCACCGAAGCCAAGGCGAAGGCCATGCGGCCCGTCGCCGAGAAGCTCATCACCAAGGCGAAGAAGGGCGGACTCCACAACTTCCGCCAGGTCCTCGCCTACATGGGTGATGTCGAGATGACCACCAAGCTCTTCGAAGAGGTCGGGCCTCGCTATGCCGAGCGCCCGGGCGGCTACACCCGCATCTTGAAGATGGGTCCTCGCCAGGGCGACAACGCCCCCATGGCTCGGATCGAACTGGTCTGATCCGAGCGTCGAGCTCGCTCGATCTCGACCAACGCGGTCCGTCACCTCGTGCACGAACCCACACTCTTCGAATCCGGCGCCGATGCGCTGGACCCGGACGCTGAGACCGGACCTTCGGGTCCGGTTTCTCGCGTCCGCTTGACGATCGCCTACGACGGCACCGACTTTCGCGGGCTGGCGCCGAATCCGGGCGTGCGCACGGTCGTCGGCGAGATCCAGCGCGTGTTGGGAGCGGCCTACGGCAATCCACCAGACATCGTGATGTCGGGTCGGACCGATGCCGGTGTGCATGCGTCCGAACAGGTCCTCTCGTTCGATCTTCCGATCGCCGAACTCGACGACGACACCCGCGGGCGTCTCGCGAGGATGATCAATGCTCGTCTCGGCCCCGAGATCGCGGTCATCGACGTCGCCCCGGCAGCCCCCGACTTCAGCGCTCGCTTCGATGCCGATGGCCGGGCCTACCGGTATCGGGTGCTGAATCGGCCGACGCCCGATCCCACGCTGGCCCGCTACACCTGGCACGTCCCCGAACCGTTGAATCTGGCCGTGATGCGGCTCGCCTGTGACCCCCTCGTCGGCGAGCACGACTTCTCGTCGTTCTGTCGACGGCCCAAGCCCGGGCCCGGGCAGGAGCCGGTCTCACTGGTTCGCCGAGTCACCAAGGTCTCCTGGACCGATCGCAGCGATGGGCCCGTCGACGGCCTCCTCGAGTTCGCCATCGAAGGCTCCGCCTTTTGCCACCAGATGGTGCGGAGCATCGTCGGTTTCCACGTCGCCGTCGGGCGCGGCAAGCGCACGGCGGGGGAGTTGCGCTCGGTCCTCGGGGCGAAAGACCGGCAGGTGGCCGAGCAACCGGCGCCGCCGCATGGCCTGCACCTCGTGCGGGTCGACTATCCCCAGGCCTGACAGACCCGAAGCCCTGACAGACCCGAAACCCAGGGTTGCTCGAGCTGCGGGCGCGATTCGCGCTTTACATGTCGGTTGGTTTGCGCGAATATGTCAAAACGATGACGCGGGCGGTCATCACGTGCACTGGCACAGTGCGCAGAATGCGAGGCAGTCATGTCACAAGCATCCGCCCCCATGCCCGACGCCGGCCACGGCTTGTTCGGTAGCCAGGTCGACAGTCATTCGAGTGATGGTCACTCGAATGATGGCCATTCGAGCGACAGTCACTCGAGCGATGTCGTGATCTACAGCGATCGTCAGGTCGTCGACGAACAGGGCCAGGCCGTCGGCAAGGTCCAAGACGTCCTGTTCGAAGGCGCCGGTGACTCGCCCACGTGGCTCGTCGTCAAGCCGGGGTTCCTTCGGTCGGCCCACTACGTGCCCGTTCGCGGCTCGTACACCACCGTGACCGAGAAGGTGGTGGTGCCGTTCAATCGGGAGACGATTCGCCGGGCGCCAAAGGCGAACAACGACCACGTGCTGACCTCCGAAGCGAGGGCCCGGCTCGCCCAGCACTATGCACTCGCCACCTGACGGTGGGGCACTCGCCACCTGACGGTGGCGCGCTGGCCAGCTGACATCCGGCGAACGACATCGCAGACAAACGCCTGACGGTGGTGCCCTCGCCACCAGCGGGCGGGCCTTCGGGGGCGGTGCCGCCACCGCCCCCGAGGCCACCCCAAAGACCCAACAACACGGCCGATGACACGGCCGATGACACGGCCCGACAACAGGGCCAACCACGTGATCTCCCACGTTCTGTCAGCATCGACGCTGACCGTTCCGGCGGGAAGCTGCTGCTCGGCGGACCCGCACGACCCTCTCGGTCGGCGGCTGGGCGGCGGCACGGCGGCGGATGACACGGCCGGGACCGAGACTCCCTCCTCTTGGTCCCGGCCGTGGGCCATCATCTCCTGATTCCGATCGCGGCAGTGGCGGCGCGATTTCGATTCGCCCCCCGTATGCTTGCGGGTCGGCCGAACCGTCTGTCTCGGCCCCCACGACGTGTAGAGCAGGATCGCTGTGAAGACCTTCACCCCCAAGAAAGCCGAGATCGAGCGCGACTGGTTCGTCGTCGACGCCGACGGTCTCACCCTCGGCCGCATGGCCACCGAGATCGCCCGCATCCTGCGTGGCAAGCACAAGCCCACCTTCGCCCCGCACATGGACATGGGCGATCACGTCATCGTGATCAACGCCTCGAAGGTCGTGCTCACCTCCGACAAGGCCGATCGCAAGTTCGTGCACACCCACTCCGGTTACCCGGGTGGTCTCACGACCCGCACCTACTCCGATTCGCTGCAGCGCAAGCCGGCCGACACCGTTCGCAAGAGCATCACCGGCATGCTGCCGAAGAACCGTCTCGGCAACCAGATGGCCACCAAGCTCAAGGTCTACGCCGGTGCCGAGCACCCGCACCAGGCCCAGTCCCCCACCCCTCTCGAGATTCCCGGCGCACGCCGCGAGGTGAAGGCATGACCACCACTCAGACCACCGGCCGCCGCAAGCAGGCTGTCGCTCGCGTTCGCCTGACCCCCGGCACTGGCGCCATCACGGCCAACGGCCGGGCCTTCGACGACTACTTCCCGTCCGCCGTGCACCGCACGCTCATCACCGAGCCGTTGCGTGTCGCTGACCTCGAAGGGGCCTACGACATCGCGGTCACCCTCGACGGTGGTGGCTTGTCCGGCCAGGCCGGCGCCTTCCGCCTCGGCATCGCCCGAGCGCTCATCGAAATCGATGGCGAGCTCCGCGGCGCTGTGAAGGCCGAGGGCCTCCTCACCCGAGATCCTCGCAAGAAGGAGTCCAAGAAGTACGGCCTCAAGAAGGCCCGAAAGGCTCCGCAGTACTCCAAGCGCTGAGCCAAGCGGTTCAGCCATGGCGTCCGACTCCTCGAACGGAGCGACGATCTATCCGCGATTCGGCACCGACGGTGTACGCGGCCTCGCAAACGAGGTCCTGACTCCCGACGTCGCTGTCGCGCTCGGTCGCGCTGCGGCCGAGACCCTCGGCGGCCGCCGCGTCGTGATCGGCCGAGACACCCGACGCTCCGGTCACATGATCGAAGCGGGCCTCGTCGCCGGCTACACCGCAGCCGGCGTCGATGTCGAGTTGTTGGGCGTCGTTCCGACCCCGGCCGTCGCCTGGGCGTCACTGGGCGACGATGTCAGCGGCGCCATGATCTCTGCGTCGCACAATCCGTTCGGCGACAACGGCATCAAGCTCTTCGCCCCCGGTGGGGCGAAACTGGGCGACGTCGTCGAAGAGCAGATCCAGCAGCGTTTCCACGAGCTGTTGGCCGGCGCGGTGACACCCGGGCCGACCGGTGCCGACATCGGCGTCGTGCTCGACGGGAGTGGCGATGCCGCCGTCAGCGGCTGGGTCGACCTCATCACCAATTCGGTCGCTGCCGGTGCGCTCGAGGGCCAGCGTCTCGTCCTCGACTGTGCCAACGGCGCGGCCAGCGGTTGGGCGGAACAGATCTTCAGAACAATCGGCGCTGACGTCACCGTCATCGGTGCCGAGCCCGACGGCGTCAACATCAACGAGGCCAGCGGATCGACGCACCCGGAAGCACTGCAGGCTGCC
>CALLIQ010000433.1 GCA_938008925.1 uncultured Acidimicrobiales bacterium | reverse complement strand
CGGACCCCGCGCAACCAACGGCGATCAAGGCAAATGCGGCGACGATCACGAGCGGTCGGACACGGCGCGTCCGCACGGGTGGCCGTCTCGTCTCGGTTCCACCGCCCCGGTAGATTCGAGAAGTCGGCAAGACACGAGCCGGCAATCCAGAACCCAGCAAGACAGAACCCAGCAACACAGAAACCAGCAATACCACTGCGTAGTCCTCCAGCTTCTTGTTCACGTACAAGTTGTTGCCTACGCTACAAACTGTACTCGAACTGAGTCAAGAGAGCGACGAGCATGAACGACGGGACGGCGACCACGGGTCAGCGGGAGAATCCACGCACCCGACGCGTTCGCGAGCTCGTCCTGAACACCGCCATCGAGATCCTCCTCGAACAGGGAGCACAAGGCGTCACGGCGGCGAACGTCGCCGAGAAGGCCGACGTCGCCCGGACGACCATCTATCGACACTGGCCCGATCAACGAAGTCTGTTGCTCGCCACCATCGACCGTCTCGTCACCGGGCGCGAACTCCCGGAAGCCACCGGCCCCCTCGACGACGACATCCGCAAGACGCTTCGGCAGCTCCGGAAACGACTCGTCTACCGAGAGGTTCATTCCGTGTTCGGCGCCCTCGCCGGTTTCGCCGAACAAGAGCCTGCGTTCGGCGACGCGCAGCGGATGTTCGTCGAAGGGTTGTCCCACCCGATGGTCGCGGTTCTGCAAGCGGCGAAGGACCGCGGCGAGCTCGGGGCCGACACGGACTGCTCGTTCGAGGCCACCTTGCTCACGGGACCACTGCTCCACCAGCACCTCGCCCTGCGAAGCGAGATCAGCGATCACCTCATCGCCGCGGTCGCCGATCGCTGGCTCGAAGCACACTCCGATCCAGCGCCGCGCGGCGGCTAGGCACTGGACCGGAGCGAACGGCATCGAGCCGCCTACGGCGTGAGCTCGACGGTGAAGCTGACACCGGACTGCAGGTCGTAGCCGGCGGTGAGCTCGACGACCACGACGGTGTCGGAGTCGATGCGGACGTTCAGATTGGGGTTGTCCGACATGAAGCCGCCGACGCCGTGGGGCTCGTCGAAGGTGAAGTAGTACCGGTCGACCTTGCCGTCGGGAAACAGCCCGAACACGTTCGACCAGAACGGGTCATCAGCTGGCGCAACGACGTCGAAGGCGATGGTCGATTCGCTCAGATCGATGCTGTAGAGGCCGCCGAGATCACCGGCCGGTGTTCCGTCTTGGGCGAGAGCGGTCGGGAACTCGGTTGCCGATGCAGACACCTCGGCGAACTCGTCGAATGCGTCGTCGGCCTGGCCGAACAGGCTCGGATACGTGACCTCGGGCTCGCCGGGATCCTGCAAGGTGTTCCGAAGTGTGACCTCGGTCGTCGAGGCGAGCGGCGCAGCAGAGCTCTCGTCTCCGCCGTCGCCACCGACGACCCTGCCCTCGAAGTTCAAGAAGGCGGTGCCGATGATCGTCTCGGTCTCCATCCGCCATTCGCCGTTGTCGAGGACTGCGGTGTAGGCGTAGTCGTTCCAGGCGATGTCAACGGAGTTGTCCGGGAGGAAGTGCTGAGCCTGGATGTAGGCGACGACATCCGCACGGTCGCCGTCCCGATCGACGTCGATGTTGAGCAGTTGGTGTTGGGTCGCGACGTAGCCCGAAGCGGTGAAGAAGTCGTTCGCGAAGAGCGCACGCATCTCGCCGAGGCTCGAGAAGTCCTGGACGGGACAACCCTCGCCAGGGCAAACGACCGGCGGGGCCCCAGGAGCGAACTGGAACTCGAAGACGTAGTCGTCGGCGAGGCACGCATCAAAGCCCTCGACTCCGGCGTCCAGGTTGCCGCGACCGATCGAGTCGATCGACGAGGCGAAGCACAAGGCCAGCGACTCCGGACCTTCGTCGTCGCCCTGGGTGAGCGTCACCGAATCCGTCGAGCCCTCATCCGAGTCGCTGGTCTCGGCCGATTCGCTGCCTTCTGACTGCGGTGCGGCGCTGTCGTCGCCCGTGCAGGCGGCGGCGAAGAACGCCAACGCAGCGAGGGCGGCGATCCACGTCGAAAGCCGGAACGGCCGCTCCCGTCCCGCTCTCCCCATCTGACTGGACTGATCGTTCATCACTGTCTCCTCGACTCATGGCCCCACCGATCGGGGACGCCCCGAACGATCACGGCGGCTGCGAAGACAGTCGAGGTGCGACGACGACAGCAGATGGTCCGATCTCGACCACTGGCCGGACCAAAGGGTCGATGTGTACTTTACGCTACAGTTTGTAGTTCAATGAGAAGATCGGCGTTGATGACCAGCTACCGACAGCACTCCCTCGATCCCCCCGTTCCGGTCGACTACGAGCCGAACACCCATCACATCGACGTGCCCTACGAAGTGATCGATCGGTCGTCGGTGCTGGCAAAGAAGTCGGCGTCGGACTATCGGCTGCGGCAGCGACCGGAGTTCCACCAGCTCGTCGTGTGCACCGATGGAGAGGGCACGCACATCGTCGACTTCGAACCCATCACCCTTCGACGCGGAACCGTCTTGCGAATCCACCCGGGGCAGGTCCAGCGGTTCATCCCCGACCAACCGTTCGCCGCGACGATGTTGATCTGGCCGATCGGAACGCAAGACCCGAGCCTCGATCCGACGCCCTGGTATCCGGGCAGCGACGTCCCCACCAGCTGGCACCTCGACGATGCTCTGCTCGCGCGAACGAATCGTTGGCTCCGAGAACTCCGAGAAGAGCAGGCAACGTTCGACGGGTCACCGACGAGCAAAGAACTGCTCCAGACGCTGATGCGTTCGTTCATGCTCAGACTCACGGCCGAACTGCCGTTGGGCGGAACCTCATCCAGCCAGCTTCCACAGCCTTACCTCGACCTTCGGATCGCGATCGAAGCCGACCTTCATGACCGGCCGACGATCTCGTCCCTCGCCACACGAATCGGCTACAGCACCCGCACCCTCGATCGAGCCTGCGACTTCGCCGTCGGGAAGACCGCGAAACAGGTTCTCGACGAACGAGTTGCACTCGAAGTGCGCCGACTCCTCACCCACACCGATCGATCGGTGGCGTCGATCGGGCGCGAGTTCGGGTTCACCGACGCGTCGAACTTCTCGAAGTTCGTCAAACGCCACCTCGGCCAGCTCCCGACAACGCTGCGCTCGAACGACGAAGAGACGGCGACGACGGAGTAGTCGTGCCGTGCTCGTCGCCGAAGGTGTCAGAACTTGCCGGAGTTCGCGAGCTCCGATTCCGGAGGCAGCGTCTCGACATTGTCCCAATGCTCGACGATCAGACCGTTTGACAGTCGGAAGATGTCGAAGGCCGCGTAGTCGATGTCGTTCCACACTTGATGGGCGAACGAGACCACGAAGTTCCCCTGTCCGATGATGCGGTGGACCTTCCGGTAGAAGAGGGCCTCGCCTCGCTCGCGGGCTGCTGCGTCCATCGCCACGAGCGCATCCAGCCCATCGGCGGCATCAGGGTTGTGATTGATGTAGGTCTCGCCGGAAATGAACTCCGAGAACTCAGCCGTCGGCGATTCACAGAAGGCCTCGGTGAGGAGCCGGCGAACCACCTCTTTGTTGTTCTCCGTCAGGTGCAGATCGGTGATCTCGACCGCTCCGTCGACCTGGTCGTGTCCGCTCCGATTCGTTCCGCCGCGAGCATGGATGACATCCCAATGCTCGACGATCTTGCCGTTCCCATCGGTGTCGAACAGATCGGTCGTCACCCACTTCGCCTCGCCGTCGTTCAGGCTCTGAGCGGCCTGAACGAACACGAAGCGACCATCGACGTAGGACCGAACGAGCTCGATCTCCCGCTTCGGGTTCCTCTCGACGAACGGCTCGAAAAACTCAACGAACCCCTCGACTCCGTCCCTGACGCCCGTCGAGTGCTGGGTGTATCGGTCGCCGGTGTAGCGCTCGACAGCAGCTCTCACGTTGCCCTCGCCAATGCCCTCGAGGTAAAGGCGCCTGGCGTTGGCCAGGCCGGGCGATGCGTCCGATGCCACCTCGACGTTGCGCTCGATGTTCATCGATGACGCGTCCACCATCGCGAGGAAGTCCTGATTGGCCTCGGCCGTCATGAATGCGGCCATGGAGTTGTCAGCGTCGAGTGCGCTGTCCCATCGCAACGAGATCGTCCACAACCCATCAGCGGTCACCGTCGTGACTCGCGTCCCCGGGTTGTAGCCAGGTTGTTGGGTCAGGTACTCGCTCTCGACCCGGGAGTTGGCCGAAGCAAAGCGGTCGGGCGAGACAGCGTCGTTGAGCCGGAGGGTGATGGTTTCGATGGTTGCCACAGGTCCTGGGGCCTTTCAGTGATCGGTGAAGTTTCGACAGCCGGCGGCCGGGTCACGCGACAGCGGTGCGTGGGCGGAGGAGGATCGAGAGCCTCCGGCGATTGCGCCAGAGGTGCGAGAGGGCGAGCACGATCGTCAGGAATCCGGTCAGGGTGTGGACGCCGGCCAAGACGCCGCCTTCGATCCATTCGAACCAGAGCGGGAAGCCCGACACCGTGCACACGGTCGCCGCCGCTGCGAATACCGCGTTGAATCGGGCGAGCGGCCATTCGGGATGGGCGGTGCGCCTTCGCGCCGCACTGGTGATCCATCGCCAGTTGGCAGCGAGATGCACCGCGACCATCGGAATCAATGCGATGCCGATCCACGAGTGCAGCGCGTAATCCGGACCTTCCCGGGTCACGAACTCAGCGAGAAAAC
>CALLIQ010000432.1 GCA_938008925.1 uncultured Acidimicrobiales bacterium | reverse complement strand
CACACGAGACTCAACAGCAGCACCCGCCGACGATCCGACGGTTCGATCTCGATGCGGGCGCCCGGAATGAGTGCGAGCGCGGCGGCACCGAACCCGACGCGCATCAGGGTGATGAGTCCTGGCGCGAGTGATTCGAGACCGATCGCGATCAGAAGGAACGACGAGCCCCAGATCGCCGCGATCGCAACGAAGATGCTCCAGTCCTGTGAGCCAAACGGCTCGTTTCGCTCCACGACTTCCCCGAAGCGCTGGCTCCGATCGCCGGCGGTCTGACGCATCGGCGCACCGTACTTCGGGCCAACACTCCTCCCGACGAGATTTCGGGCCAATCAATTTCGAACCGATCCAGCCGAACCCCCGTCTGATGGTGTGCGGGCCTCCACTCCTTCAGGTGCCCCGAAAACCCTCCGAAAACGATGAGGTGCGGTGGTGAGCGACACCACCGCTGACGCAAAGGTCTTTCGCCCATGACTGCACCCCGAGCCGCCATCGCACTCGTCTCCACCGCTCTGTTCCTCACTGCTTCATGCGGGAGCGAGACCGCCTCGACCGAGACGGCGAGCGCCCCTGGATCGACCGCAGTAGCGACAGCGGAGCCGACCGACGCGGCCGTTCAGGCGGAAACCGAGTCCGACAATCAGCTCGGAAGCTTCGCCGTCGAGTCCGACACGGACACCGGCGCGACAACCTCGACGACCGCCGCATCGCCTTCAACCGAGGCCCCAACGACCGAGACACCGACCACTCAGGCCCCGACGACCGAGGCCCCGACCACGACCGTTGGCGGCCAACTCGACGTGTTCAGCTTGCAGATCGGCGACTGTGTCTTCGACAGCCCGGAGAGCGAGGTCGAGACACTCGACGCCATCGCTTGCACGGATGGACACGATCTCGAGGTCTATGCACTCTTCGATCTACCAGACGGTGACTTCCCGGGAACGGCTGCCGTCGACGCAGCGGCCGAGGAAGGGTGTCTCGATCGGTTCGACGCCTACGTCGGTATCGCGTACGCCGAATCCGTCTACGCCTTCACCTACCTCACGCCACTCGAAGGCGGCTGGAACAATCTCGACGACCGCGAAGTGGTCTGTCTGTTGGGTCGCATCGACGGAGAACCCAACATCGGCTCGGCCGCGAACGCCGGCATCTAGCACGACACCCTTCACCCGTCCCCGGAGCATGGACCACCGACCGGTGTGCCGACGCGATCATGGCACCGACGTTCGCTCAGTCTCCGCCCTCAGCAAAGGCACCGATCGATGAATGCAAAACGAACCACCCTGGCGCTTGCCACCTCCATTGTCTTCCTCGCCGCAGCCTGCGGCGGGAGCGATGGCGAGACCGATGCGAGCGCGACCCCGGCCTCCACCGCGGCAGCGACGGAGACCACCGTCGCCAGCAACAGCGAGCTCGACAGCTTTGCCGTCGAGGTCGACAACGACCTCGACGCGACCACCACGACAGCTGCGCCGGCGACGACCGCCGAAGAGACGACCACCACCGCTCCCCCGACCACGATCGGTGGCGATGTCGACGTGTTCAGCTTCGAGGTCGGCGACTGCTTCTCCGAGGCCGGCGGTGACACCGTCGAGTCGCTGCCCATCGTCTCGTGCGATGAGGAGCACGACGTCGAGGTCTACGCGCTCTACGACCTTCCCGACGGCGACTTCCCCGGCGACGACGTCGTCATCGAGTCAGCCTCCGAAGGCTGCCTGGAACGCTTCGCTGACTACGTCGGAATCGAGTGGGAGAACTCGGTCTACAACATCAACACGATCTTCCCCACCGAGAACACGTGGAACAACTTGTTCGACCGCGAAATCGTGTGCCTGTTGGTCCGCGAAGACGGCCTGCCGAACATCGGATCAGCCGAGGGAGTGGGGATCTGATCGTTCGGGTCTCGCTTCAGTCGTCTTTCGACGGTGCTGGTGCGGCAGCAGCGATCGCCATCTGGAGTGATGGGGGACGCTCGCCATCTCGGTAGAGGTGAGCCGTGCCGAAGTTCCACATCGACATCAGCACGGGTTCGAGATCGCGGCCCATGTCGGTGAGCTGATACTCCGAACGCTTCGGCCGGTCCTGGTACTGGTGGCGTTCGATCACACCCTCGTCTTCGAGCCGCTTGAGGCGAGCTGACAGCACGGCTCTGCTGATGCCGAGCGCATCGGTCAACTCGTCGAAACGCCGCCGACCGAGAAAGAACTCACGAAGGACGAGCGGTGTCCACCAGTCACCGAGCAGATCGACGGTTCGAGCGATCGGGCAGTCGGCCTGATTGAATCGGGTTCGCCTCATGTGGCGGACCCGTCGTCACGACCCGCTTCGGCCATGGCCTTGATGCCCTCGACCGTGGCGGCCATGTTGTCCTTGAGCATGCCCCTTCGGCCGTTGAGCACGGCCGCTTCGTCGGCGCCGTCGGCCAGCGCCCTCGTGACCGTGCCGTTGTTCGTCTGACCGATCTCCATCGAGAATCGCAAGCGGGTCCTGATGCCGATCTCGGACAGGTCGAAGCGCCACGTCGCGCCAGGATTCTCCGGATCGGTGGTGGCCCAGGCGAAACACGCCGGTTCCTCGTGGTCGGTGACATGACACTCGACCTCCCACTCTCGGTCGCCGAGCTTGTTGCGCCCGACGAAGGTCGCGCCGACGCCACGCTCGTCGGACGTCCACTCCGCGCCCTGAAACTCCCGGCTGAACGCGGCCGGCGCGGCGATGTCGGCGACGTGAGGCCACACGTCGCGCCGCTTCGCGTCGATGTCGACCTCGACCACCACACCCTGACCGTCGGCCACCCGGGTCGAGCCGTCACTCGATGCCGCCGATCGGGTGAAGCCCCATTGATCGAAGTAGGTGATCTCTTCGGCGGGGCGACGGGG
>CALLIQ010000431.1 GCA_938008925.1 uncultured Acidimicrobiales bacterium | reverse complement strand
GTTCCCGCTGCTGGCGCTGAGCCTCCTCGGCGGTTCGCTGGCCGACACGATGGACCGACGCAAGCTGTTGGTCACCACCCAGGCTTGGCAGGCCGTGATGGCACTGATCCTGGCCTGGCAGGTCCTCGACGACGAGATCTCCCGCGGCCTGCTGCTCGTCATCGTCTTCCTCACCGGCATCGGCCAAGCATTGTTCGCCCCAGCATTCACCGCCGTGCTGCCGAGCCTGGTCGGGCGAGAGAACCTGTCCGCCGCGATCTCTCTCAACTCCGCCCAGGTCAACCTGTCGAGAATGATCGGGCCGACCATCGGCAGCGTGCTCGTCGTGTCGTTCGGGTTCTCCGAGGTCTTCGCCATCAATGCGCTGACCTACATCCTCATCATCATCACGATGATGACCGTGCCGCTCCCGGCGCTCACGAAGAAGCAGGGCACGGCATCGGAACGCATCCTCGGTGGTCTCCGACTCGCCCGCAGAGTGCCCCAACTGCGCCAGCCGCTCCTGGCGATGGTCACCTTCTCCTTGCTGTGCCTCCCCTTCATCGGACTCATGCCCGTGATCGCCGAGCGCAACTGGGGCATCGACTCCAAGAGCACCACGTACGGCAACGTGTACCTCTTCTTCGGGGCGGGCGCGTTCGCAGGCTCGCTCGCTGTCGGCACCGTGCTGTTGCGGGTGTCGAAGCCGCTGGTCGTGCGGGTCACCCTCGCCGGCTTCGCCGTGTCGATGGCGGTGCTCGCCACGCTGCGAGACGTCACCTCGGTGTATCCCACGATCTTCTTCGTCGGCCTCTTCTACTTCACCTTCCCAACGGCGCTCAGCACGTTCCTCCAGGAGCACCTGGCCGACGAGGTCCGAGGACGGATCATGGCGCTCTGGGTGATCTCGTTCGGCGGGATCATCTCGATCACCAACCTGTTTTCTGGGGCGATTGCCGATGCCACATCGGTTTCGGCCGTGATGATGGGCGGTGCAGTGGCCGCAATCGCGCTCGCGTTTGCCGTTCGACTGGAGCCAGGCCCCGTGGTCGGCGAAGAGGCGATTTCTCAACCCTCCCCCTAGTCCTGCCGATGCTGGGGCGTGCGATCTGGCGACGATCCAGGCGTCACCACCAGTGTTGACGCCATCGAACAAGACAACCGGGCGACCACCTCGAGCGCTTCGAGCGACCTCGTGCCGTCCGTCGATCTCTCGATCGCCACCGACGCCGAGCTCCTCATCACCCAGGTCGACATGGCGCCGGTCGGTCTGGCGCCGATGGGCCGATCGCTGATCGCGATCGCCCACCCCGACAGCCGTATCAAGCTGCGATCGTCCGCTGAGACATGCCTCGAGACCGGGGCTCCCCAACGTCTCTCGGTCCGCTTCGACTCCTCGCCGGAGATCACGATGGCGGTTCGCATGGCCAGATCTGGCAACGGTGAAGGCGTCGGAGAAGGCGTCGGCCGAGGCGTCCAGCTGACCGGCATCGAGACGACCGAACGCCGACGTCCGGCACAGGGTCGGTCGAGCCATCGAGTCGACGAGTTGGAGCTGGCCAAGACGCTGCTCAACCTGGTTCCGTGCACCGTCTTCGTCAAGGACGCGGAGGCCAACTTCGTCGCCGGCAACCAGCGACTGCTCGACACCTTCGGCATCACCTCCAACCGTGAACTGTTCGGGAAGAACGACTTCGACTTCCACCCGCGCGACGAGGCGGAGATCTACGCGAGGATCGACGAACAGATCATCCGAACCGGCCAGGGCATCCGCGACGTCGAAGAGACGCAGACCAGGGCCGACGGAACGGTCGAGGTGGTCCAGACCACGAAGCTCCCCATCCACGACGACGAGGGCAACGTGGTCGGGCTGATGGGCTACGCCACCGACGTGACCGAGCCGCTTCGGGTCAGCGAGGCGCTCATCGCCAGCGAGCAGCGCTATTCGCTGGCGGCGAAAGCGACCCGCGACGGCATCTGGGACTACGACGTTCGCGCCCACGAGATCTTCCTGACGCCGCGCTGCGCACAGCTTTTCGACGTGCCCTTCTCGCCGACACCACTCGATTGGTCGCTCGTGGTCGAGCGGCTCGGAACCGAGGCGGCCCAGGAGTTGGTCGATCGGGTCACCGATCTCGTGCGGGACCCGACCAAGCCGCTGTCGTACGAAGTGCCGATCACCGACTCGAATCGCGAGACGCGCTGGCTCACGATCGTCGCCACGGCACTCGTCGTCAACGACCGCGTCACCAGGGTCGTCGGATCGGTCGCGGACAACACCGCCGACCGCCTCCGCGAGGCCGACTGGCGCCACAAGGCCAGGCACGACGATCTCACCGGGCTCATCAACCGGCGAGCGCTCGTCGACGCGATCGAGACCGCTCCCGGGGCCGTGCTCTACCTCGATCTCGACTTCTTCAAGGTGGTCAACGACTCACTCGGTCACCACGCGGGCGACGAGATGCTGCGGGCGGTGGCGAAACGCCTCCAGGCCGTGGTCGGCGACGACATCGTCTTCAGCCGCCTGGGCGGGGACGAGTTCGCCGTGCTGTTGCCAGACGCGTGCGTCGAGGCGGCGACGGTGATGGCCGGCGCGGTGCAGGACGCGATCAGCGCGCCGTTCAAGATCTCCGGTCTCGAGATCTACACCACCGCCAGCATCGGCATCGTCGCCGGTGAGCACGTCAACGCCGAGGCGGCCGACGTGCTGCGCGACGCCGACATCGCCCTCTACCAGGCAAAGGCGGCCGGCAAAGCGAAGGCCGTGCTGTTCGAATCGTCGATGCAACACGAAGCCGAGGCGGAACTCGACCTCCAGATGCGAATTCGTCGAGCCGCCGACGAGATGGAGTTCGCGCTGCACTTCCAGCCGATCTTCCACTCCCTCGACGAGCGGGTCTGTGGCGTCGAGGCCCTCTTGCGGTGGACACCGCCCGGCCTCGACATGGAGTCGCCCGCTCGCTTCTTGCCCTACCTGGAGGAGACGGGTCTGATCGTCGAGGTCGGGGCCTGGGTCATCGATGAAGGGTGTCGACAACTCGCCGAGTGGCGAACGACGTGGCCGGTCGCCAGAGACCTCCACCTCGCGCTCAACGTGTCCCGGGTGCAGTTCACCGATCCGAATCTCGTCGCCACCATCGCCTCGGCGATCACCCGCCATGGACTGCGTCCGGACGACCTCATCGTCGAGATCACCGAGACCGCCGTCTCCGAGCGCCCGGTCGAGGTTCACGCTCGCCTCGAAGAGCTCCGGTCGCTCGGAGTGCGGGTCGCCATCGACGACTTCGGCGTCGGGCAATCGTCGCTCAGCGTGCTGTATGACCTCCCTGCCGACATCTTGAAGGTCGATCGGAGCTTCATCGAACGCATCGAAGGCGAAGGTGACGAGCCCGTGATGGGTGCCGTGTTGCATCTGGCCCGTTCGCTCGGGCTCGACACCGTGGCCGAGGGCATCGAATCGCAGCACCAAGTGGATTGGCTCAAGGCCAACGGCTGCACCCATTTGCAGGGCTTCCTGCTCGGCCGCCCGATCCCCGCAAACGACGTGCCTGAATTTCTCCTACGACCATAGTGCTATTCCCTCGGGGGCTCTAGAATCTCGCCATGTCCGAGACAGCGCCCCCTCTGTTCGAGATCGACGACCTGCACGTCACCACCGTCGCCAGCACCGGCCATCCCGCCGTCGAGATCCTCAAAGGCGTCTCGCTCACGGTGAATCACGGCGAGGTCCATGCCCTGATGGGCCCGAACGGTTGCGGCAAGTCGACCCTCGCCTCCGCACTCCTCGGCGCACCCGAGTACGAGGTCACCGGCGGACGAATCCTCTTCAACGGCGACGACATCACCGAGTGGGACACCGACGTGCGGGGCAAGGCCGGCCTCTTCCTGGCCTTCCAGTACCCGCAGGAGATCGCCGGCGTCAGCGTCTTGAACTTCCTCCGCCAGTCGCTCAGCGCCCGCAAGGGCATCGAGATGAGCGTGCTCGAGCTCCGACTCGAACTCATGGACTGGATGGAACGCCTCGAGATGGAGGAGTCGTTCATGGAGCGCTACCTCAACGAGGGCTTCTCCGGTGGTGAGAAGAAGCGAAACGAGATCCTCCAGATGGCCATCCTCGAGCCGGAGATGGCCATCCTCGACGAGACCGATTCCGGCCTCGACATCGATGCCCTGCGAGTCGTCGCCAAGGGCGTGCAGGAGATCCGCAGCGACCGACCCAAGCTCGGCGCCCTCGCCATCACCCACTACCAGCGGCTCCTCGATCACCTCTCCCCCGATCACGTGCACGTCATGATCGATGGCAAGATCGCCGCATCGGGCGGACCCGAACTGGCCAAGAAGCTCGAGACCGACGGCTACGAGAGCTTCCAGTGAGCGGATTCTCGGTCGCCGACATCCGCGCCGACTTCCCGATCCTCGACCAGACCCAGAACGACAAGCGCCTGGTCTTCTTGGACTCCGCTGCCTCGTCGCAGCGCCCTCGCCAGGTGCTCGACGCCATGAACGAGATCTACGAGCACAGCTACGCCAACGTCCATCGCGGCGTCTACCAGCTCGCCGAGCGGGCGACGAATGGCTACGAGGGAGCTCGCTCGAAGGTCGCCGCGTTCATCAACGCTCCGAGCGCTGACGAGGTGATCTTCACGAAGAACGCCACCGAGGCGCTCAACCTGGTCGCCTTTTCGTGGGGCCGAGCGAACCTCACCGCCGACGACGCCATCGTGCTCACCCTCATGGAGCACCACGCAAACATCGTGCCGTGGCAGATGCTCGCCGCCGAGATCGGTTTCGAGATCCGCTGGATCGGCGTGACCGACGACGGCAGCCTCGACCTGTCCGATCTCGACCGGTTGCTCGACGGCGCCAAGCTCGTGTCGTTCACCGCCATGTCGAACGTGCTCGGCACGCTCGTGGACGTCCCCCGCCTCACCGCCGCGGCCAAGGCCGCCGGTGCCACCGTGGTCGTCGACGCATGCCAGTCGGTCCCTCACATGCCAACCGACGTCACCGAGATGGGCGCCGACTTCGTCGCCTTCAGCGGTCACAAGATGCTCGGCCCGTCCGGCATCGGTGTGCTCTGGGGCCGCATGGAGCTGCTCGACGCCATGCCGCCGTTCCTCGGTGGTGGCGGGATGATCGTCAACGTCACGACCGACGGCTTCACCGCCGACGCCGTGCCCGCGAAGTTCGAGGCCGGCACACCGCCGATCGCCGAAGCGGTCGGACTCGGCGCCGCCGTCGACTACCTCCAGGCCATCGGCATGGACGCCGTGCGCCAGCACGAGGTCGAGCTCACCGCCTATGCGCTGCGCACGCTCACCGAACGGGTCGGCGAACAGCTCACCATCATGGGCCCGTCGGAACCCGCCGCCCGCGGCGGCGTGTTGTCGCTCACGCTGAGCGACGTGCACGCCCACGACATCAGCCAGGTCCTCGACGAGAACGCCGTGTGCATTCGTCCGGGTCATCACTGTGCAAAGCCGCTGATGCGACGTTTTGACACCGCGGCAACCGCCCGTGCCAGTTTCTACATCTACAACGACACCGACGATGTCGACGCGCTGGCCGATGCCCTCATCGCCGCTCGCGACTTCTTCACGCTCTAGGAGAGCATCGAATGCCCGGACTCGAAGATCTCTACCGAGAGATCATCCTCGATCACTACCGCAGCCCACGGAACAAGGGCGAGCTCGAATCACCTCCCGCCCAGCGAACCGAGGGGTTCAACCCGCTGTGCGGCGACGAGATCGTCGTCTACGTCGACGCGGCCGACGGCACGGTGAACGACATCAAGATCGGCGGCCAGGGCTGCTCGATCAGCCAGTCGTCGGCGTCGATGATGTCGGCGGCCGTGAAGGGCAAGACCATCGAGGAAGCCCGAGCGATCACCAGCGCCTTCAAGGCAATGATGAGCATTCACGAGACCAACGTGGGTGGCGACGGCACCGAAGCCGAGGCCGACCCTGGTCTCGAACTCGATCCCGAGGTCAAGCTCGGCGACCTCGAGGCACTGCAGGGTGTTGTGAAGTTCCCGACCCGCATCAAGTGTGCGACCCTCAGCTGGAACACGCTCGCCCAAGCCTTCGACGAAATCGCCGAAGCCGCTTCCTAGCTCGACATCAAATCTCGGCCGGTTTCACAGACTTGGCCGGGACGAAGGTCGGGCGGTGCGGTGTCGACCTCGAAGCACAGAATCTGCCCGCCGACGCCGTCGATCGTCCACTGCGTCGGTAGACCCGACAGCGGGTCGAGCGTGTAGGACACGTCCTGGCCAGCGTCCTCGGCGGCCTGCAGCACCTGGTGGATCTCGAACGGGTTGACGATGGCTCCCGTGGCCGGTGATCCCGCTTGCTGCGACAGCGGTGGATCGAACAGGTGCGACACGCCGCCGCCCGACGACGGCGACATCTGCAGGTCGATCGGACCGCTCGGGCACCCTGGACAGATCGCCACGATCCGCAGGTAGGCGAACGGCGACACCGCCGCATTCTCGAACACTTCTTCAGCCCGGCCGAGATCGCCACCGATCGGAGCCGCTGGCACGGTGGTACCCGGTTGGGCCGGCGCCTGTCCCGAGATGCCGGCCTCGCCACACGCGATCTCGACCGCGTCGACACCGCCACCGTCGACTCGGAGCGAGTAGGCCCTGGGGTCGGCCGGTGCTGCGTAGTCGCTGAAGCCGTTGACGAAACCGGTGGCCACGGGCTGGTCGATGCTGCCACCGGCTTCGGCCACGTAGTCCTGGCCCGCCTTGGTCAGCGTCGGAGAGCCGTCGAGGCTGACGAACTCCACCTGGAAGAGATCCTGCCCCCCGGCCACGACGGTGACGTCGAAGCCCGGTTCGACGGCGCTCCACTCGACGAACACCTCGGTCGCCAGCGAGTTCGCGGCGCACTCGACCGCGCCAAGCGCGGTGGCATCGATCCCGCTGCCGTCGAGCGACGAGGGGGAGGACACAAAGCCGAGGCGATGCCAAACGGCCGGCTCGGCGATCGGGAAGGGCCAGGTGAAGCTGGTTCGGGTCTCGACGTCGACTGCCCCGCCGAGGTCGTCGCTCGAGATCGTGACCGAGCCGTCGACCACGCAGGAGTCCGGGGGTGCGTCGAAGGAGTCGGTGAACAGCGAAACGACCTCGACATCGTCGACGTCTCGGCGATCGACGACGACCGACGCCGGGTCGACGCATGACTCGATCGCCACGCCCTCGTCGACGGGTTCGAACGCCACCTGGCGAAGGTCGAAGCTGCCCGCCCGGGTGGCGATGCAGGCGAACGGGGTACCCCCTGGTTCCACCATCACGAGACCGGCTGGCTCGGTTGCCAACGGCGTCGCCCCGACGATCACGCCGGCGTCGGCGACGAGGCGCCACGCGTCAGCATCGCCGATGACGGCAAGATCGAAGCCGGC
>CALLIQ010000430.1 GCA_938008925.1 uncultured Acidimicrobiales bacterium | reverse complement strand
CTCGTCGATGTCGCCGGAGCAGGTCCCTGCCGGCGAGCTGGCGGGGGAGCCGATCACGGCCGTACTCACCGAGGCGCCTGGCAACGGCGCGGCGGTGGGTGGATTGAAGGTGACGACCGAATCGGCGTGGTTCGCGGCGCGCCCCTCGGGCACCGAGGACGTGTACAAGATCTACGCCGAGAGCTTCCAGGGCCCCGACCACCTTCGTGAGCTGCAGCGTGAGGCCCAAGACCTCGTGAGCTCGGTCCTGTCGTGAACGAGGGCTTCGCGCCCGTCGGCTGAGGCACGGGGCTCAGCGAACCGCCGCGGCTGGAATCGGTGTCCGGCGTGGGCGACACTGAGGCGGCTCACAGCTCTGAAGGGGTGGCATGGCGTATCGGCTCGGCGTCGATCTCGGAACGACGTTCACCGCAGCCGCGGTTCGGCGAGACGGCGTCTCACGCATGGCGACGCTCGGTGTGCGCCAACCGGAGATGCCCTCGGTCGTCGCCGTCAGCAAGGACGGCGTGCGGGTCGGCGACGACGCCGAATATCACGGCCGGACCGAGCCGGCATCGATCGCCCGGTTCTTCAAGCGTCGTTTCGCTGACTCGACGTCGCTCGTAGTGAACGGCCAGCCGTGGTCGGCCGAGGCGCTGTCGGCCCGGCTGCTGCGCCGGGTCCTCGACGAGGTTGCGGCGGCGGAGGGCTCCGCTCCCGAGCATGTCGTGTTGACGCACCCTGCGGGCTGGCGAGAATTTCGGCTCGACGCGATGCACACCATGGCCCAGATGGCCGAGGTGGCCAGCTATCACCTCGTCCCTGAGCCCGTTGCTGCGGCTCGACACTACGCGGCGTCGAACCAGCTTCCGAACGACGCTCGCCTCGCCGTGTTCGACTTCGGTGGCGGCACGTTCGACACCTCGATCGTGGCGGTGTCGAACGGCGAATTCGAGGTGATCGGTACGCCGCAGGGAATCGAACGCCTCGGCGGGATCGACATCGACGAGGCGGTGTTCACCCATGTCTGCGGTGCGGCGGGCATCGACCCGTACAGCCTTCCGGAGACCCCCGACATCACGAGAGATCTGCAGCGCCTTCGAGCGGAATGCCGAGATGCGAAGGAGATCTTGTCGACGTCTCGAGTGGCGCGAGTCGCCGTCCAGGTGGGTGGGTTCTCGACCGACGTCGAACTCGACCGAGGCCAGTTCGAGTCGATGTTGACCCCGATGCTGGACGACGCGGGCGCGGCCGTCGATCGAGCCATTCGGATGGTCGGCCTGAGTCACGACGAGATCGATGCCTTGCTTCTCGTCGGCGGCACGTCGCGCATCCCGGCCGTCGGGGCGGCGTTGTCGGAACGGTTCGGTCGACCGATCCTCGTCGACACGCATCCAAAGCACTCCGTCGCGCTCGGGGCGACACTGTCCGAACCGCCAGCGTCGGCAGGGCTGCCTCCTCACCCGGCTGGACTCACGGTTCAGCCGACGTCGCCAACGAATCCGAGTCCTCCGACCAAGCCGGCTGCCCAGCAGATTCCGGCCGCACCGGCGACCCTCGCTGAGTCGGGATTCGGGGCCGTGCCACCGGCTGCGTCGAACTCGACGTTGATCGACGCCGGTGGAGCGGGGCTCGGCGACGGCCAGCCACCCGACGGCGGTGCGTACGCAGCAGCGGAGGGGACGGGAGCGACGAGTCGGAACCGCGGACCCCTGCTGTTGGTCCTCGCTGCGGTCGTGCTCGCCGTCGCGGGCAGCATCGGTTTCGCATTGACCCGCGGCAGCGCTTCGGACGACACCGCTTCGGACGACACCGCTTCGGACGGCAGCGCTTCGGACGGCATTGCATCGGACGAGACCGCATCGGATGAGGCCGCTTCGACGACGGAGGCCCCGACGGAAGCTCCGACCACCGAGACGCCAACGACTGAGACACCGACGACCGAGACGCCGACGACCACCGCTGTGGCATCGGCCGGGAGCGATCTCGTGATCGTCGCAGAGGGAGACTCGATTCAGATCCGCCTACTCGGCGATGTGTCCGGCCCGTTCGCCGACATCGGACAGGCGGGTGTCGACCTCAGCGAACAGGCCATCGTCGACTTCGGATCGGTCAACGGCTTCGACGTGGCAGTCGGCTCGGTTCTCGACACGGCCTGCAACCAAGACGCTGGTGCTGCAGCGGCGGAGGTCGTCGCCGACACCCCCGACGTCATCGGTGTGATCGGTCCGCAGTGCTCCGGCTCGATTCTCGGAGCATCGCCCGTGACGACGGCGTCGGGACCGGTCCTGATCGCCCCTGCCGGCGGTTGGCCGACCCTCACGTCGGACCTGCATGGCACCGCCGGGGCGGACTATCACGACGGCTTCTACCGGCTCTTGCACAACGATCTGTTTCACCCGGTGGCCCTTGCGAGTTACGCGACCGAGGAACTCGGCTTGACCAGAGCCGGCGTGATTCACGCCGGTCTGCCCTTCGAGCTCGAGCTGAGCGAGGCCTTCGTCAGCCGATTCGAAGCCAACGGGGGTGAGGTCGTCGTCATCGAAGACCTGAGCACCGATTCGACCGTCGGTGGTCTCGCTCAGGTGATGGTGGATGCCGACGTCGACTTCATCTACGTCCTCGTCCCATCGAACCAGGGCGGAGCGGTGCTCGCAGCACTGGACGGTCAGGGCGACTGGACGACCGGGGGATCCCACTTCTTCCTCGATGAGCAGTTCTTGTCCGCACCTGCTTCGGCAGATCTGATCCTCACGGCTCCAGAGACCGTTGACCTGAGCAACGTGAACCAAGACACGGGCCGATCGGGGAGCGACGTGCTCGCCGAGTACGCGTCGGTGTCTGGCAACGTCAATGCGAGCGACGTCGGGGCGCGCAGCTACGACGCGACGATCCTGCTGCTCTCGGCGATCGAGGCATCGTCGACGGTGGACAATGGAAATCTCGTCATCGATCGGGTCGGTGTCGCCGCGTTTCTCGACGGCATCTCGGGCTACTCGGGCCTGAGCGGTCCGATCGAATGCGATGACTTCGGCGACTGCACGCGGAACCCGATCCTCGTGCTCCGCAATGTGAACCCTGCGGACTTCAGCAGTATCGAGACCCTCGACCGGGTCGACGACTTCGGATGAGGATGCGGCATGAGTGACCACGCTGGACAGGCCGAGCTGTATCGGTTCGACCGATCGACGATCGTGCACCGCACGCCAACACATCCGGTGCGCGACGGCTTGGAGGTGATGGGTCTCGCTTTCAATGCGGACCCCATGCCGGCCATCACCTGGATGCACGAGCATGCGCCCGTCTACTGGGACGACCACACGGGCTTGTGGGCGATCACCCGCCACGCCGACGTGAGCCGGATCGAGGCGAACTGGGAGGACTTCACCAGCGCGAAGGGGTCGCGGCCCGAGAGTTCGGTGCCGTCGATGATCAACGCCGATCCGCCCGACCACACCCGGCGTCGTCGCATCGTGAGTTCGGGGTTCACGCCGCGCCGAGTCGCCGCTCACGAAGACTTCTTGCGAACCACGGTGACCGAGCTGCTCGATGCGGTGATCGAGCGCGGTCACTGCGACTTCGTGAACGACATCGCCAAGCCGATCCCGCTCCGGATGATCGCCACGTTGATGGGCCTGCCCTTGGCCGACGAGGCGAAGCTGTTGCACTGGTCGGACCTGTTCGCGATCGGTGGCGACGAGATCCGAGAACAAGTCCACGCCGCCGTCCTGGAATGGGTTGAGTACATCGTCGATCAGATGAGCACGAGGACCGATCCGGACGCGGAAGATCTCATCAGCCTGCTCATGCACACCGATGGCGAGCCGCTCTCGACCGAAGATCTGATCTACGAGACCATGCTGATTCTCGTCGGTGGTGACGAGACCACGCGACACGTGATGTCGGGCGGGCTCGAAGCGCTGTTGTTGCACCCCGAGCAGTGGGAGGCCCTGCGGGCGGATCGCTCGCTGCTTCCTGGGGCGATCGAGGAGATGCTCCGCTGGGTCTCGCCCGTGCGCAACATGAATCGGACGGCCACTCGAGATCTCGAGTTGGGCGGACAGCCGATTCTCGAGGGCGACCGTCTCGTGCTGCTGTACCTGGCTGCGAACCGAGACCCGGACGTCTTCGATGATCCGGACGTGTTCGACATTCGGCGCGCCGACAATCGCCACGTGGCCTTCGGTGCGAACGGCCGCCACTTCTGTCTTGGTGCGCAGCTCGCCCGACTCGAGCTTCGAGTCCTGTTCGAGGAACTCCTCGACCGTCTGCCCGACATCCAGCTCGTCGATGCGAGCGGCCCCCGGCCAGAGCGAGCCGGCAACTTCGTGCTCGGCCTCGAAGAGCTCCTCGTGCGCTGGTGAGCCCCGCCCCGGGGGTGGTCGGTGGTCACACGAGAACGTTGTTGACCGAACGTTCGGTAATATCAACCCCTCAACCGACCAAGGAGAACTGTCATGAGTGAGCAAGCAGCCAGCCAGCAAGTACTGAGTGAGCAAGTACTGAGTGAGCAAGTACTGAGTGAGCAAGCACGGATCGCCGCGGTGATCGAGCGGTACGTCGAGGCCGGCGTTGCGGGGGATTCCGCACTCATGTCCACATCGTTCCACGACGACGCGACGATCTACGCGGTGAACGGCGACGGCGCCGCCGAGGGCGGCCCCATCCAGATCCTTTTCGATGCCGTCGAGGG
>CALLIQ010000429.1 GCA_938008925.1 uncultured Acidimicrobiales bacterium | reverse complement strand
GACGGCGGTGTTGCCCGCGGCCAGCGCCGCCGCCAGCTTCCAGCAGAGAAGCAGCAGCGGCGAGTTCCAGGCCGTGATCATGCCGACGACACCGAGCGGTTCGTGCTTGGTGTAGTTGAGGACGCCCGCTCGATCGAGCGGAATCACCGAGCCCTCGATCTTGTCGGCGAGACCGCCGTAGTACCGATACCACTCGGCGGTCAGGCGAGCCTGTGCACCCATTTCGGCGATGAGCTTGCCGTTGTCCCGGACCTCGATCTCGCCGAGGCGAGGTGCCTCTCGTTCGATCAGATCAGCCAGCTTGTTGAGGAGCTTGCCGCGGGTCGTCGGCGTCGTTGCTTTCCAGCCCGGGAACGCCGCCTTGGCAGCCTCGACCGCAGCGTCGACATCGGCCGAGTTGCCCCGAGCCATCTGGGCCCAGATCTCGCCGGTGTACGGGTTATCGCTGTCGAAGCGTTCACCTGACGCTGGCTCGACACTGGCGGCGTTGATGTAATGCGAATAGATCTCCATCGTCCGGTGATCATGACACAGCCGACATCGGCGACAATGGAGAACATGGCGGGCGGCAACATGGTGGACGGGGGTACGGCAAGAGATCGGACCAAGCGCGGAGAGGGTGGCGCTCCGGACCTTCGCGACCGGACGAACTCGGTGCGACGCATGCGATCGATCTCGTTCACCCCGATGTCGGCGAAGCTCCGCAACGCGCTCATCATCCAGGCGTACGGCGACATTGCCGAAGAGATGGCGGAACTGTTCGGCACCGACGATGCGACGTGGGTGAACCTGGGCGTCTGGGCGAGCAACGAGGTCGGCGGCTACCTCGATCTTCCCATCCCGGTACTCGGTGGTCTGATCGCTCGACACTTCGGCGACGGGAACCGTGACATCTTCGCCGACATCGGCCGAGCCCACGCCGTGTTCCTCCGCACCGTCGGCGATGCCCACCGAGACGGCGGCGACATGGAGCGCGCCTGGCGCCGATGTCAACGGCGGCTCGCGTTTCAACCGATCGAGCCGCCCGGACGACCCCGCGGCGAGGGCGATCGCATCTGGGACAGCCTGAGCGGCGAAGCGGATCCGCACCGACGCAACCACAACCGAGCGCTCGTCCGCGGATTCGAGGCGTACTACCGGGCCCTCGACGAACCCGACCCGGTCGAGCGTTCCCGCTGGATCCTGCTCGGCAGCGTCATGCTCGCCCTCCACGAACAGCGCCACCTCTCGCTGCCGATCTCGCTCGGCTTCCGCTTCTGGCTTCGCTCGATCCTGCGGCCAGGCTCTCCGATCATGTCGACCCGCGAGTGGATGAACCGGGACCCGGGCTGGTCGCTGCGGGTTGAGAACTGGTGGATCCGCACCGCGACCAAACGCTTCATCGGCATCCAGCTGCCCGACGAAAAGGTCCACGTCCGCCATGAGGTTCCGCCTGGCGACGATCCCGTTGCGTTCACGCCCGATGCCGTTCCTGCCGCCGGGCCATGGTTCCGCTACGACGCGCCGCAGGACATCTTGACGAAGCTGTGGCTTGAGCTCGGCATCGATGGTCGTCCCGCCGAGAACTGGAACGCGCTCGGCGATCGTGTCGCCTACATCGCCGCACTCATCCAAGAACACCAACGGTCCGACCAGTGGTGGGCCGATCGAGCGACCGGCACGATCGTGCGGCCCGAACCGTGGGATCGCTTCGAGAGCGAGCTCGATCGTCAGATCGAGCGCATGAGCAGCCCCGAGATCTCACGGGTGACCTCGCCCAACTGCCCGCACGACGACACCTATCTCGACCAGCTCCGCACCCAGCGCAGCGAACCGCAGCTTCCTGACGGTGAACTCGAGTTTGGCCGCCTCCACGATCCCGAACAGCGACAAGATCTCACCGCCTGCGTTGCCGACGATCTACGCGAGCGTTACGAAGCGATCAGCCAGCCAGGCGGACTGTTCGACCCGGCCACGTGCGTGCGCGCTCGGGCGCTCTTCGACGAGTGGCAGATCCTGATCCTGATGGGTCTGCTGTTCCGGTCCTTGCCCGACGCCTATGCCGCCGGCGACGGCGTCAAGGTGATCGGCCGAGCCTCGAACCTGGCGACCGATGCGTTCCGCCGCGTCGGCGAGACCGCTCACTTCCTGCAAGAGCTCCTGTCCGACGAGGACGGCTGGGATGACGGCAACCTCGTCGAAGGTGGCGAGGCATGGGAGTCACTCGTCGGGCTCCGCGGGCTCCACGCCATGGTCAGTAAGGCCCTGTCGGAACGGAACTGGCCGGCCGAGGAACGCGGCGAACCCGTCAACCAAGAGGACATGCTCGGCACGGCGTTGTCCTTCGTGGTGCCGGTCTTCGAGATGCTCGACGAGCTCGGTGCGCCGATCGACGACAACGACCGCGACGCCTACCTACGGTTCTGGCTCGGCGTCGGCCACCTTCTCGGTGCCCCGCTCGAGGCCGTCACGGTCGGCACCGGCGATGCTCGACGGGCACTGACCTGGGAAGAAGCGACCGGGCTGTCCCAGGCGATTCGCCGGCGCCATCATCGACGCACGCTCGATGGCGTCCGCTTGACCGAGGCACTCGTCGACGGTGTCGCCGACGGGTTCCCACGACCGATGCGCTGGCTCGCCCCTGGGTTCATGCAGGTCCTCGGTGACCCGGTCGTCACCTCGCTACTCATGGCCCGTGACGGCAGCGGTCTTCGCCGAGCTTCGACCGCCGCAAACGTGATCGAGCTCGGGCTGCGGTTCCCGCCGACGCGAGCGCTCAACCGTGCGCTGATTCAGTTCAACGGCAAACGGCTGCTGCGCCCCTTTCTCGACGCCGGCACGCGCCGCCCCTACCGCAAGCCGTTCACCCCCGGCATGCGCACCCCGATCGCCGCGATCGACATCGACCAATGGCCGTTGGGCTCCGGCGAACCAGCCACCGTCACCGATGCGAGCGGAGCGCCGACTACTCCTCGGAAGAAGCTGCCTCGAGGATCGATGCCATCTCGACCCAGGAGTGGGCCGGGTCGACCGAAGCTGCGTCGACGACGTCGACGTAACCGTCGTTGACCAACCGTTCGGCGATTTCGTCGAAGCGCGTCTGATCGTCGTCAAGCAGCGGATGCACCGGCGACAGCAGCGAGACGTGACTGAGCAGCCGACCGGCGAGATCCTTTCGCCCGATCGCGTCGAGTGCGATCACGCCTTCGCGGCCGGACCGGGCCAGCTGCGGCCACGCGCGGTTGTGGCCGAGGTGGCGCAGGACCTCGGGTAGTAGTCGACAGACATCGCGGTGGCGACCATCTCGCAGCGCTGCCGTTGCGATTGCCGCGATCGCTAGGCCTTCGAGCCATCGGGACCGCACCGTACGCGTGATGCGAACTACCGACAGAAACGAACGGGTTGCGGCCGTCGGATCGTCAAGCAGTCGACTCCAGCCGATCGCGAATTCGGCCCACGCAATGCTGCTCGGATTGGCGACCTCGCGGGCGAACCGCATTGCGCGACGGGCCGTCGCAGCTGCCGCATCGAGCTGTCCCAGCTGCACGTAACCCAACGTCATCATCGACGCGACGGTTGCTCGTTCGCGGGTGGTACCTCGCTCCTCGCTCGCCATCCACAGGTCGATAAATGATTGCGTGCGCTCCTCAAGCGAACCCTCGTACGCCAACGTGTTGACCCGAGCGACGAAGTACGGAACCGGCAAGTACCCCTCGCCGCCAACGAGTTGTTCGATGCGGCGAAGTAGCGCGTGGGTTCCGTCGGCGTCGGCCGATGCCCAGGACACAAGCGCCGCCCACGACAGCAACTCGGCAGCATCGTCGAAGGCTTCGATCTCGCCGAGTTCGGCGACGTGGTTCATCCAGCCGTAGTGCTGATGATCGAGACGAAGCAGCAGCGAGCCAGAAACGCCGAGCGAGATGTCGGCGACGCCACGGGTGTCCCCCGCCTCGACAAACCGCTGGCGGGCAAGCTCGATCTGAGGCAGCGCACGTTCGAGTCGATGCACTGCGCTCTCTTCGTCGGGCCCTTCGAGCGCGGCGCCGAGTTCGCCGGTAAGTGCTCGGAAGTACGCCGCGTGCGCCCGGTCGTTCTGCTCGAGCTGACCGCTGGCTTCGAGCTGGGAGCGCGCGTGCTCACCGACGCCGACCAGTTGTCGATACAGCGGCACCCGGCCGCCGAGTT
>CALLIQ010000428.1 GCA_938008925.1 uncultured Acidimicrobiales bacterium | reverse complement strand
CGGCGCCCTCTTCGGCCATGATCTGCTTGATGAACGAGTGACCAACGCGGGATCGGATCGAGTTGCCGCCGTGCTCGGCGACGATCTCGGGCACGACCTTGGAACAGATCAGGTTGTAGATGATCGTGGCGCCGGGGTCGGCGGCGAGCGTCGCACGGGCCAACAGCGCCGTGGTGAGCGAGCCGGAGACGGGCTGCGCCTTCTCGTCGACGAGGAAGACGCGGTCGGCGTCGCCGTCGAACGCGAGGCCGATGTCGGCCCCGACCTCGAGCACGCGAGCCTGGAGGTCGACGAGGTTCTTCACGTCGAGCGGGTTGGCTTCGTGGTTGGGGAAGGTGCCGTCGAGTTCGGGATACATGACCTCGAGGTCGAACGGAAGGGCATCGAAGATGGCGGGGACGACGAGACCCCCCATGCCGTTCGCCGTGTCGGCGACGACCTTGAGTGGACGCATCGCACCGATGTCGACGAAGCCGTGAACGTGATCGGTGAACTTGGCGATCATCGAGTCCGGACCGGTCTCGGGGAGCTCTGTGCGGGTACCCGCCTGCTCGGCGTCGGCAACGTTGCCCGCTGCCGATTCTTGAGCGACGCGCTTGATGTCGGCGAGACCGGAGTCCTCGCCGATCGGGGCGGCGCCGCTGCGGCACAGCTTGATCCCGTTGTACTCGGCAGGGTTGTGCGAGGCGGTGAACATCACGCCCGGCACGCCGAGCGAGCCGGAGGCGAAGTAGATCATGTCGGTCGAGCCCATCCCGATGTCGAGGACATCGAGACCCTGGCTCTGCACACCTGCTGCGAACGCAGCGACGAGCTCGGGGCCAGAAGGCCTCATGTCACGAGCGATCGCCACCTGGGTCGTGTCGGGCTCCGCCGAGCGGATGTAGGTCGCGAAGCCAACGCCGAGCCGATGACAGGTGTCGGCATCGATCTGGTCCGGGTAGGTCCCTCGGATGTCGTAGGCCTTGACGATGAGATCGAGATCATTCACAGCGCAACAGTACCGGTCAGGGTGACCCTCGTCGGTCACCTCTCCGGCGCTCTCCTCTCCTCCCATCGGCGCTTGTTGACGCTTGTTGAGGATCTTGCCCAACCCGCTCGAGCACCGCTTGCTGGGAGGGATTCGGGCGGTAGCGCCCCCATCCCGCCATCCGGCGAACACGCACGAGATCACGGACCAACTTGGCGGTGTCGGCCACGATCCGGACCGACGACACGGCTCGATTCTCGACGGAGACAGGGACTTCGAGGAGCGACAGCTGGTCCTGTTCGGCCAGCAGATAGATCTCGACGTCGAACGCGAATCCGTCGATGGTGGTTCGCTCGAAAATCGCCTTGCCGATGTCACCTCGGAACCCCTTGATCCCGCACTGCGTGTCGCGGAAGTGTCCGAGCAAGACGAGGTGGGTGAGCCAGTTGATCAGCCGACCTCCGAGCTCGCGCACCCGGCGAGCGCGCACGAGCGTCGTCGTCTCCTCGTGCCGCCGGCTACCGACGACGACATCCCAACCCGCCTCGATCTCCGTGAGGAAGGTCGCAACGTGTTCCGGGTCGTAGGACAGATCGGCGTCGGTGAACACGACGGCACGACCGCTTGCCGCGAGAACACCCGTGCGGACCGCAGCCCCTTTGCCACGGTTCTGCGGATGCACCTCGACACGTGCACCCGCCGCCGCTGCGACCGCTCCGGTGCGGTCCGAGCTTCCGTCGTCGACGACGAGGATCTCGAGCTCACCGTCGCCGACGATCGGTTCGAGCACCGCGGCGAGCGACCGCACCGTGTCCTCGATCTCGTCCTCGGCTTCATAGGCAGGCACCACGACCGTGAGCCGTACGGTCCCCGGCGACGGACCTCGATCGACGCGCTCGCTGAGGTCACGCCGGACCTCGGTGAACAACACCCAGCGATAGACGCCCCATCGCACGAGCGAGGCCGCTGCCACACCCAAGAATCGGGCGAGCAATCCGTTCTGGCCGAACGCGGTGACACCGAACCGGATGAACAGCACCGTCAGGACCATGTCGACGGCGCCGGCGATCACGGCCGTGGCTGCGAAGGCAACCGGACTCCTGACCCATCGAGCGGCGCGCACGCGCCGGAACGTGATCGCCCGGTTGCCGATGTAGGACACGAGCGACGCCGCCATGACCGAGAGGACCACGCTGAGGGCGATCCATCGCGAGGACACGTCGGACAACGGCCCGCCATCGCGGCCAGCATCGATGAAGAACAGGTAGAGACCGAGGTCGATCGCCGTGACGATCAGGCCGACCGCGGCGAACAGCCGAAGACGACTTCTCACGTGGGTCTGCTGTCGCCTTCGGAGTCGTCGGGCAGATGGTCGATCGCGAACAGATCCGAGTCGACGGGTTCTCGAGCCGAGTCTGGTGCGTCGGCCACTCCCGAGCCGGCGAGTGCGGCGTCAGTGAGTGTGGCGTCTGTGAGCGCGGCGTCAGTGAGTGCCGTATCAGTGAGTGACGTGTCGAGGTCTCGCCTGTTCACGGGCGGGTCGGTGAGTTCGTGTTCGCCAGCGAGCTCCGCCATCTCGGCCTCTGGCTCGGTCGAGGCAGGAGTCGCTGCGGCGAGAGTGCGCCGGCGGGCGCCGAGCGTCAGGCCGACGAGTCCGACGAAGCCGAGGAGGGTGAGCAGGTAGCCGCTGTACTCGGCGCCGGTGTAGCCGTAGCTCATCGTCACCTCGGTCGAGGTCGGGACGACGATCATCATGTTGGGGCCGGCGCGATAGGGGCCGTCGGCACCGCTGGCATCCCAATTGGGGAAGAACGACGTCTTCACGAGCACGGGCGTGCCGACCTGGTCGACCGAGAACGAGATCGTGTCGGTGGTGATCTCGAGATCGCTGACGGTCGCGGCCTCGACCGAGCGTCCGTCGTCGGGAAGCAGCGTCGATACCCGCATCCAATCGTCTGGACCGTCTTCGGCGGGCAGCGCGGCGAAGCGGGCTGGATCGTTGTAGAACTGGACCGCTTCGCCGAGGT
>CALLIQ010000427.1 GCA_938008925.1 uncultured Acidimicrobiales bacterium | reverse complement strand
CGACGAAGCGCTGTTGACCACGCACCTCGAGGACATGCTCGACGGCAGCGTGACGAATCTCGCCGTAAAACGCGTCGACCTCGTGAACGACACGACACTCGTCGATGTGCGCTTCCGCCGATCGGCGCAGTGAGCGACAGGGTGATCGGCGCTGGCGACGATCCCGTCGAAGCGCTCCTGTCCTCGGTCGAAGAGCTTCCGGCGACCGGACTCGACGACGTCGACGACCGCGCTCGGCTCCAGGCTCGGACCGATCGGAAGTACGTGGTGCCGGTGAGCCTCGTCTCCCGTCTCATCGACGCGAACCACGACGAACTCGTCGCGCTCGAGATCGCCGGGCAGCGGGTCTTCCGCTACACGTCGCAGTACTGGGACACCCCCGACCGTCGGAGCTATCGCGACGCCGCCGGTGGTCGGAGACGACGATTCAAGGTTCGGACACGGACCTATGAAGACGATGCGACGCTTCGTCTCGAGGTGAAGACGCGCGGTCCTCGGGCGAGCACGGTGAAGGCCAGGCTGGACCTTGCTCCCGATACGGCTCGACACGACGCGTTGCGTGGCGATGGCACGGCGTTCGTCGAGCACCAGCTCACTGCGATCGGGCTCGATGGACGCGGCATCGTCGCCCGGCTCGAACCGACGGTGACCACGTCGTATCGGCGCACCACGCTCGTTCACCCTTCGGCTTCCCAACGCACCACGATCGACCATCGACTCAGCTTCGAAGCGATCCCGGGACCGGTGGGTGAACGTGAGGACCACGTGATCCACACGCTCGAGGGATTCGCCGTGATCGAGACGAAGTCCCCCGGGGCGCCGAGCTCGATCGATCGTTGGTTGTGGCGCAAGGGAGCCCGGCCGGACACGATCTCCAAGTACGCCATCGGCATGGCGTTGTTCGACCCGTCGCTCGGCGCTCACAAGTGGGCACGAGTCCTCAGAGATCACTTCGACCGACAGGCCCCCGGCGTGCGAGCATGACCGCCATGAGCACCGAGACCCCCGCCGGCCCACTCGCCGGTGTCCGCATCGCCGACCTCACCACGGTCGTGATGGGCCCCATGGCCACCCGAATCCTCGGTGATCTCGGCGCCGACGTGATCCGCATCGAGGCGGCCGAGTACGACTTCATGCGGGACTTCGACCCGAAGCGTTCACCCGGCATGAGCGGGTTCACGCTCAACCTGAACCGCAACAAGCGCAGCGTGCAGCTCGATCTCAAGAGCGAGGCTGGACACCGAGCGATGCTCGACCTCGTGGCCAGCTCCGACGTGTTCGTGACCAACATGCGCACCGCCGCACTCGAACGGCTCGATCTCACTCCGGACGATCTCCGGGCCGTGCGTCCAGACCTCATCTATTGCGGCGCCGTCGGATTCGGCAGCGATGGCCCCTACGCCGGGCGAGCGGCGTATGACGACGTGATCCAAGCGGCGTCGGGTATGGCGTCGATGTTCTCCTGGTTCGGCGACGAACCGGCCTTCTTTCCCTCGATCCTCGGCGACAAGATCACGGCGTTGCACATCACCTACGCCATCACCGCCGCCCTGTTCAAGCGCGCCACCACGGGCGAAGGCGACGTGATCGAGGTGCCGATGGCCGAGTCGCTGGCCTCGTTCAACCTCGTCGAACACTTGAACGGCCACACGTTCGAGCCAAAGGAACCTCCGTTCAGCTACGAGCGAATGCGGACGCCGAATCGCAAGCCTCGCCGAACCGCCGACGGCTACATCTGCCTGCTTCCGTACTCCGACAAGAACTACCGAGACTTCTTCACCGCCGTCGATCGCCCCGACCTCGCCACCGACCCCCGCTTCGCCGACGTGAACGCCCGCATCGTGCACGTCGATGAGCTCTACGCACTGGTCGACCAGTTCGCTGCGTCGAAGACCACAGACGAGTGGATGGAGTTGTGTGGGGCGCTGTCGATTCCTTGCGTGCCGGTCGTCGATCTCGAACACGTCGACGAAGACCCGCACTTCGCCGCAGTCGATCTCATCGCCGTCGACGAGCACCCCACCGAGGGGCCGTATCGAGTCGTGCGCGATCCCGTGAGATTCGAGTCAGCGCAGGGCGGCATCCAGCGCCACGCCCCCAGGGTCGGTCAGCACAACGCAGAGATCTTCGGCGAGCTCGGATGGTCGGACGACCAGATCGCAGAGCTCTGACCGTTCACCCGTCGATGGACCGATCGCTCAGGCGAGTGACGAGAGCGCGTCGACCTCGATGTCTCGATACTGGGCGAGAGCCGTCGCCTCGTCCGTCGCTGGGGAGATCACAACGACGACGAGTTCGTCGTCGGACTGCGCACCCTCGGCGAGACGGATGACGAAATCGTTCGTACCGGAGACGACATAGCGAGGGTTGTCGATGACGCCGTCACTGACCGTGGCCGCATAGGCCTCGGTCAAGGTGTCGAAGGTCGGGCCGACCTCGCCGGCGACGCCGAACGTCGTGAGGAACAGCTCGGCCGCCGTCTCGCCGTCGGTGTCGACAACCAGTACAACGTTCAGCACGGCACCCGTCGCCTCATCGGTCACGAAGCCCATGAATCCTGCCTCCGTGGCGAACGCACCGACGGCGAGGCGTCCGTCGCCGAGCGGCTCGGTCTCGAACATCGATTCTTCGATCGTCAGCAACTCGATGTTGGGATCGCCGTCGGTCAGGAGCTGATTCAGGAACGCTCGGTCGCTCAGGAAGGCGGCGACCGACGGCGAGACCAACGGGCCGGTGAAGTCCGTGGCGGCCAACTCCGTGGTGAGCGGCTCGGTGGTCGGGGCCTCGGTCGTCGGGGCCTCGGTGGTCGGGGCTTGCGTCGTCGTGGGCGCTTCCGTCGTCGTCGCTTCCGCGGTCGTGAGGGTCGTTGCCTCCTCTGGGGCGCCGGACACCAACGTCTCCTCGACGTCGGCCTGCTCCGCCGGTTCGCTCCCGCCACCGCAGCCAGCGAGCGCGACCGTCAGACAGAGCGCAGTGCATGCGGTGGTGAGACGAATCCGAAGCGGACGACGAGTCATCTTCGACAGGGTGGCATCCCGAACATCCGAGCGCAATCGAGCAGGGACTCCCTCGCTTGCCCGCCGCAAGCGCCTCACGTAGCGTCGCCGCCATGGGGGAACACTTCGACCTGGCACCACTCGACGGCTGCACCTTCGGGGCGACCGTCACCGGCATCGAGCTCCGAGCGATCGACGATGCAGCGTTCAACGCGCTCTACGCCTCATGGCTGGAGTACGGGCTCCTCGTCTTTCCCGAACAGTTCCTGACCAAAGACGAGCAGAACGCCTTCGCCCGCCGGTTCGGGGATCTCGAGTTCGAAGCCATGCCGATCACCAACATCCGCAAGGACGGCTCGATCGAGTCCGATCAGACCGGTGAGCTCGTGAAGTCGATTCGTGGGAACGAGGGCTGGCATCACGACTCCACCTACATGCCGATCCAGGCCAAGGGCGCCGTCTTCACGGCCGAGATCGTTCCAGAAGGCGGTTCCGCGACGGGTTGGGCCGACATGGCTGCGGCCTACGACGAACTCGATGACGACACCACCGCTCGCCTCGCCGAGCTGAACGCTCACCACTCGCTCTACTACAGCATGGAGCGGGTGAACCTCCTGCCGAAGGAGAACGCCGACGGTGGATACGACAACTACGGCTACCACGACAAAGACGTGTCGCTACGCCCGATGATCAAGGTCCATCCGGAGACCGGTCGTCCGAACCTCTTGATCGGCCGCCACGCCCACAACATCGTCGGCATGGACCCCGATGAGTCGACGGCGTTGATCGACGGACTCAACGACGCCGCCTGCGTCGACCCTCGTGTGCACCACCATCAATGGGCTGTCGGTGACGCGGTCGTGTGGGACAACCGTCGTCTGATGCATCGGGCGACGCCGTTCGACTTCACCCAGCCCCGACGCATGTGGCACACACGGATCGCCGGCGAGCCCGCGACCGAGGCCGCGCTCAACCACCGCTGAACCGGCCAGGGTTCTTCGAGTCAGGCCCCGTCGGGGAGTCAGGCCCCGTCGGGACGCGGCCGAGAGCCGTAGTCCTCCCACGGATCGTCGCGCTCGCGGATCACCTGTCGGAATCCCTTCTCGTCGAACTCCTCGACCCACCGATACGCCTCTTCGGTGTGGCGGGTGACGCCGTCGAAGAACGTGCCGAGCATCTGGCTGGTTCGCAGACCCATGTTCTCGAAGGCCTGATTGATGAGGAGCTTGTTGAGCGCGAGCTGGTTCGCCGGGATCGATGCGAACCGGCGAGCCTCGGCTTCGGCTGCTTCGGACAGTTCGGCGGGGTCGAACACTTGCGACACGAGACCGATCCGATGCGCCTCGGCTGCATCGATGGCGCGGCCCGTGAGCAGGTACTGCTTCGCGTGCTCGAGACCAAGGCGGTACACCCACATCATCGTCGTCGGGGTGCCGTAGAGCCGGCTCGGTGCGTAACCGATGTGCGCATCGCTGGCCATGTAGAGCAGATCGGCGCACAGGATCATGTCGGTGGCGCCCCCGATCGCCCAACCGGTGATCTCGCCGATCACGGGTTTGGGGCACTCCCAGATCTTCATGAACCGGCGGACGTTGTTGCCCATGAACTGGTAATCACGCACGGGGTCCCAAGCGCCCTCTCGGGGCGCAGGTCCCTTCGCCCCGTACGGCGTCGACCAGCGAGGTGGCGGGTCGGCGTCGGAGAAGTCGCTCGCACCCGTGAGGTCGTACCCAGCCGTGAGCGTTCCACCCGCACCGCGGATGATGATCGCGGCGACATCGGGCGACTTCGTCGCCAGGTCGATCGAGTCGGCCACGCCCTGGATCACCGCATCGGTGAGGGTGTTCATCTTCTCGGGACGGTTCAGCGTGATGATCGCCAGATCGTCGCGCTCTTCGTACAGGACTGGCTCGTCAGCGGTCACGCGCCGACCCTACGCGGCGACGGGTCACGCTGTCATGCCCGCTCCCGCTCACGATCGACAGGCGATCAGAGCGCGACCAGAACGAGAAGTCGGAACGCGATCAGAAGAACTGGAGCGACCCGTCGTGGAGGTCGGCTGCGGGCAGCGCCTCTTTGTCGTGCGCATAGTTCTGCGTGTGCACCCAGGGATCGCGATCGCCCTGCCGAGGCAACAGATGGATGCCTCGCTGGATGTAGCCGGGGTTGAAGTCCTCGGGATCAACCCACGAGGTGAACGACATCTCGTCGGCCGCCTCACCCAGGACGGGTACGACGTAGTCACGCCCGTGTTCGTCCATGTCGGCGAGCAGGCGGCACACGAAGTCGCTCACGATGTCGGCCCGAAGCGTCCAGCTCGCCCTGAAGTAGCCGAAGACCCACGCCATGTTCGGCACGCCGGAGAACATCACGCCCCGCCAGGTCACGGTGTCGGCGAAGTTCATGGGTTCGGCGTCGATGTCGAACGCGATGTCGCCGAGGACGTTGAGGTTGAAGCCCGTCGCCGTGACGATGATGTCGGCCTCGAGCACCTCCCCTGAAGCGAGCTCGATACCACCCTCGACGAAACGGCTGATCTCATCGGTGACGACCGAAGCGTTCCCGTCCTTGATGGCGTGGAACAGGTCGCCGTCTGGCACGAAGGCGATGCGCTGATGCCAGGGCCGATAGCTCGGGGTGAAGTGAGGGTCGAGCTGATAGTCCTCGCCCATGATCTCCTTGATCCCGGCGGCGAGCTCGGTCTTGACCATCTCGGGGTCTTCGGTCGACATGCGGGTGATGAGGGCACCGTCGTGGAGCACCTTGCGACGAACGATCTCGTGGGTCCACTCGTCGGGAATGTCGAGCTCGCGCAGCATCTCGGCCAGCTCGTTCGAGTTGCGGCCGGTCGAGAAGTACGTGGGCGAGCGCTGCAGCATCGTGACGTGTTCGCAGTCAGTGGCCAACGCCGGAACGATCGTCGCCGCCGTCGCCCCCGAACCGATGACGATCACTCGCTTGCCTGCGTAGTCCAGGTCGTCCGGCCAGGTCTGGGGGTGAATGATCTCCCCTGCGAAGTCGTCCATGCCGTCCCACGTCGGTGAGTACCCCTCGGAATGCCGGTAGTAGCCCTGGCACATCCAGAGGAACGACGTTCGATACGTGACCGTCTCGGTCGAACCGGTCTCGGGGTCGACGACCGTGGCCGTGATGGCCCATCGCTTGTCGTCGCTCGCCCACGATGCGTTCGTGATCGTCGTGTTGTAGCGAATGAAGCGATCGAGGTCGTTCTCGTCGATGACCTCGCCCATGTAGGTCAGGATCTTGTCGGCGGTCGCGATCGGATCGCCCTTCCACGGCTTGAAGCGATAGCCGAAGGTGAACAGATCGCTGTCGGAACGAATACCCGGGTAGGTGTGGGTCCGCCACGTTCCCCCGAAACTCTCCTGGTTCTCGAGCACGACGAAGGACTTGTCCGGCATCTGCGTTGCGAGGTGGTAAGCGCCACCGACACCGGAGATCCCGGCGCCGACGATCAGGACTTCTACATCGATCGGGGTCACCGGCGCAGGATCGCACGCTCTCCGAGCACCCACCAAGTCTCATGCTGTGGTCATTTTTGACCAGATCGTGCCGATGAAGAGTGCGATGAACGAGACGACTCCGTCTGGGCGATCGGCACTTCGTGACTCCGCGACCGACCTCGGTCCCGGTGCCCGCAATCGAGATCTGCCCGCGCCCATTCGCATGGCGTGGGCAGCGATGTTCGCGTTCTTCGCCGCCGTCGTCGCCGTCATTCCCGGCATCGACAACCGCCCCGGACTGCTGGCGCTGCTCATCGGGCTCATTCCGGTCCAGCTGCTCTGGCACCGCATCGCCCCGTCGATGCGTGTGTCCGCCACGCGTCCGCTCCACGACTCAGCAGCATGTCTGCTCGGCGCCGTGGTCGAACCGAACATTTGGATGCCGTGCGTGGTGATCTACGCCGTGAGCGCAACCGATCCGACGCTGTCGCGTCTCCCCCGCCTGACCCACGCCATTTCGACGGGTATCGGGGTCGGTCTCGCTCTCGTCGGCATCGTCACCGATCAGCCGTTCTGGCCGGCCACGCTCGCTGCGGTCTTCGGGCTCATCGCCCTCCGGACGCTCACTGGAGAGACCATCTGGCGCCGGGTCGAGGAGAACGAACGCAAGCACGCAGAACTGCTCGACTCGATCTCGGCCGTGGTCCTCACCGCCGACCCGGATCGTGGCGAACTCACCTGGGTCTCGCCGAACATCTCCCGCATCGTCGGCTGGTCGGCTGAGGAATGGATGACCAGAGACCCGAGGGAGTTCATCCATCCCGACGACCTCGAGGCCTTCTGGATCGACACCGACGATCTCGTGGTCGGCCGCGAGTACGTGCGCCTGGCTCGCCATTCACACAAGGACGGCGGCTGGGTCTGGCTCAACATGGTCAACCGCTTGATCGTCGATGATCAGGGCGTTCGAACGCTCTATGGGCACTGCATCGACGCGACCGACATCGTCGCTGAGGAAGCACTGATGCAAACCCAGGCTCGGGTCGACTCGGTGACCGGCCTGTCGAATCGCTACGTCCTCATCGCCGAGCTCGAGGAGCGCCTCGGCGATGTCGCGATCGCCGGTTCACCGTTCGGACTGCTGATGCTCGACGTCGACCGGTTCAAGGAGATCAACGACTCGCTCGGCCATTCCACCGGCGACGCGGTGCTCCAAAACCTCGCCGACCGCATCACCGAGGCGAGCCCCGGCGACCTGGTGTGCCGCCTCGGTGGTGATGAGTTCGCCGTACTGGTCGATGACCCGATGAACATCGACAACGTGGTCCGAGCGATCGGCGAGAAGACGTCCGCTCCGATGCAACTCGGCGAGTTGACCGTTTCGACACAGGTCTCCATCGGCAGCGTCATCGCCCCCACCGACGCTGAGACGACCGAGGACGTACTTCGCCGAGGCGACATCGCGATGTACCAGGCCAAGCGGCGGGGCCAGCTCCATCTGTCGTATGCGCCGGACATGGAACAGAGCAGCTCACTCGACCTCGAGTTGTCGGCCGCGCTGAGCACCGCTCTCGAGAACGAGGAGTTCGAGCTGTCGTTCCAGCCAAAGGTCGACCTGCGGACCCGCACGATCGTGGGTGCCGAGGGGCTCATCCGTTGGAACAGCCCGAAGCACGGCGTGCTGCGTCCCGGCGCATTCATGCACCTCATCACGTTGTCGAACGCCCACGGCGCGTTTGCCGATCGTGTGATCCGTCAGGCGGTCGAGATGGCGGGTGCTGCATCGAGGCCCGACCACCCGTTCTCGGTCGCCGTCAATGTGTCGATGGTGTCCCTGTTCGACAAGGACTTCGCAGCGCGAGTCGCGACGATCCTGGCCGACGAAGGTCTCCCGGCGTCGCAACTCATCATCGAGATCACCGAGAGCGACATCATGGAGGAGTACGCGATCGCCTCCGACGTCATCAGCGAGCTGGCCGAACTCGGGGTTCAGCTGTCGATCGATGACTTCGGGACCGGCTACTCCTCCTTTGCCCGCCTGGTCGACCTCCCCGTGTCGGAGATCAAGATCGACCGTCGGTTCGTCGACGCGGCTCCATCCCGACAGCGCGAACGGGCCGTCGTCGACTCGATCGTCGACTTGGCTCATCGCCTCGACTTGAACGTGGTCGCCGAAGGCATCGAGTCGCAGGAGCAAGCCGACGTGCTCATCGAGGCCGGCTGCACGACCGGACAGGGCTTCTTGTTCAGCCACGCCCTCCGACCCGAGGAGTTTCTGTTGCGCCTCGAGTCGGTCAACGCCAATGCAGTCAACGCCAGTGCAGTCAACACTGATGCAATCAACACCGATGCAATCAACGCCAATGCAATCAACGCCAGTGGGGTGGATCAGACCTGAGCCCACGGCGTGGCCGAATGGGTGACAGCCAGGATCGCTTGAGTCCCGACATCGTGAGCGCCATGTGCGAACGCAGTCCGGGAACCAGCGGCATGACCGGCAGTGCGAGGTCGCGCATCACCCGCAGGGCCGGGTTCGAGGTCTGGAAGAACGGCGTCAGAAAGCCGGTCATCTGGGTGTAGAAGCGAGTCGTCGCCCGCCGTCGCTGCGCATAGTCGTCCAGTGCGTCTCGGTGCTCGGCGTGGCGTTCGAGTGCCTCGGCGAGCACCACCGCATCCACCAGCGCCAGATTGAGACCTTGGCCCAGGTGCGGGCTGGTCGCGTGTGCAGCGTCGCCGACGAACACCACCCGTCCATCGACCGGCAGGTTCATTCGAGCGGTTCGATAGGTCGAGAACGTCGCCTCCGACAGCGACGGCACGGCGTTCGCGATCGCGCCCGCTTCGGCTGAGAACTCGCTCACCTGGCGTTGCCACGACGCGAGTCCCGCAGCCTCGATCGACGCTTGCTCCTCGAGTCGGATCCCCCAGAAGAAGCTGCACCTGCCGTCTCCCACGGGGAGCATGCCGATCAAGCGGCCGCTCCGATCGACGACTTGGACGAGACGGTGCTGGTCCCCGACGAAGGGCGCCGCCATCCACATCGCTCCGTAGGCGTAGTCGATGACCCTCGCCCGAAGTGCCGGGTTGGTCTCGACCGCGTGAGAGCGAAGACGCGAGTTCGAGCCGTCGGACGCCACCAACAGATCGAACGAACCGAGCGACTCGCCGGTTTCGTTCAGCGGCTCGACCTCTTCGCCCGTTTGGCGATAGCGCTCCACGCGATGACCGGTCGCCACCTCGACGCCCGCCCGCTCGCAACGCTGTGCGAACAACGAGAAGAGCGAGCTCCGCATGATCCCGATGCCGTGCAGACCGGGCCCGAGAGACGGCGACCCGAGGGATGGCGAGCCGAGCATCGAGTAGTCGAGCGTCGTGAGGCGGCGACCGGATCGATGCCGAGCGTCGAGCCCTGTGATCGTGGTGCCGAGCGCCTCGACCTCGTCCAGCATTCCGAAGTGTTCGAGCACCGCTTGCCCGTTCGGCTGCAACAAGATTCCGGCACCCACGGGGCCGGTCGACGGTGCCTGTTCGAAGACCACCACCTCGTTGCCGGCCTCGGCGAGTCGCCACGCCAACGCCGACCCGCCCATGCCGAAGCCGACGACGGCGATGCGAAGTGGCCTCGACACGAACGCGTGTGATCAGCCGGCGACGGCGGCGGTCACACAGATCTCGACCAGCAGAGCCGAGCGAGCCATGTGCGCTTCGACGCAGGCCCGGGCTGGCGCGTGCCCCTCCGGCACCCAGGCGTTCCACACCTCGTTCATCAGGGCGAAGTGGTTGTCGATGTCGCGCAAGAAGATCGTGGCCGTCAGCAGGTGCTCGCGGTCGCTCCCTGCCTCGGTCAGCAAGGCATCGACTCGCTCGAGCGTCGAACGGGTCTGCTCGGTGATGTCGGCCTCCGGATCGGCCGCCACCTGTCCGGAGAGATAGACGATGCCGTCATTGATGACGATGCCGCTGGCACGGGCGGAGGTGTGATGACGTTCGATGCTCATCATCGGAGTGTGACAGACCGCGGGCGCGCACCAAGGCACCTGACGATCGTCGATTCGTGAGGTGCGAGGCCGGCGCCAGCTCGGTGCGAGCTCAGTCGATGCAGTCGGCGAGCACGTCGAGGCAGCGGTCGATGTCTGCATCCTCGATCACCAGCGGCGGGCAGAACGCGAGGCTGTCGCCGATCGGACGACAGATCACGCCCTTGTCGAGCATCGCGTCACGGATGGCGACCGTCTGATGCGGCTCGGTGCCCTCGGGGAGCTTGGCGGCCCAGATCGCGCCGACCCCGCGCAGCGCAGAGAGCCGACCATCGCCGACGAGTGCGCTCAGGCCCGCGTGGAATCGCTCACCAATGCCGCTCGCTCGCTCGACCAATCCGTCGCGTTCGATGATGTCGATGTTGGCGATGGCGGCGGCGGCTCCTGCCGGATGACCGCTGTAGGTGTAGCCATGGCGGAAGAGATACTCGGGATCGGATTCGAGCACGTCGCAGACGCCCCGCGACACGATCACACCACCCAGCGGTTGGTAGCCGCTCGTCACGCCCTTGGCGAAGGTCATGAGGTCGGGCTCGATGTCGTAGGTCTGGGCGGCGAACCACTCCCCCGTCCGCCCGAATCCGCAGATCACCTCGTCAAAGATCAGCAGTGCGCCGGCCTTGGTGCACAGCTCCCGCAGCCGTCGGAGATAGTCGTCGGTCGGTGGGTGAACGCCACCGGCCCCCTGAACGGGTTCGCAGATGACGCCGGCGATTCGTTCGCCGTGCTCGGCGAAGATGCGTGCCGCCGACTCGATGTCGTCGGGATCGATCTCCATGACGTGAGGAACCAGCTCACCCCAGTTCTCGCGGTTCGGAGCGATGCCCTGGAGCGACGTTCCCGCCATGTTGACGCCGTGGTAGACGCGGCCACGACGGAGCACGATCTGGCGATCGGGCTCGCCCTTGAGCTGCGGAACGAGGCGGGTGATCTTGAACGCCGTGTCGACCGACTCCGAACCCGAGCCGCACAGGAAGACCCGAGCGTCTGGCAGAGGCGACACGTCCGCGATCCGGGCTGCCGCGGCTTCGGTCGTGGCGTTCGCCCACGGGTCGAAGACGTTGTAGTTGAGGGTGCGGAGCTGCGCGTCGACGGCGTCGGCGATCTCGTCGCGGCCATAGCCGACCTGGCAATACCAGAGGCTGCCGAGAGCATCGATGTACTCGCGGCCCTGGTCATCCCACAATCGGACACCCTCGGCCTTCACGAGATTGCGAAAGGTCTCCTTCGCAGGCTTTGCGAAGGGATGGATCAATCGTGGGGTCGTCATCGGTGGTCTCCTCGGGTGCGCAGGTTCGATTCGGGACGTTCAGTTCGGGACGTTCAGTTCGGGATGGAGTCGTTCAGTTCGGGACGGAGTCGTTCAGGATCATGAGGGTCTTCAGGTCGCTGTGGAACTCGAGGGCGTGGTCGCCGCCCTCACGGCCGATGCCGCTGATCCCACAGCCACCGAACGGTGCGGTCAAATCGCGAACCAGGAACGTATTGACCCAGACGAGGCCGCATCGAAGCGCTCGACCGACGCGCTCGGCTCGTTCGGCCGAGGTCGTGTAGACGATGGCTGAGAGTCCGTATGCGGTGCTGTTCGCCAACTCGATCGCTTCCGCTTCATCGGAGAAGGTCTGGATCGTCAGCACGGGCCCGAAGATCTCGCTCTGGACCACTTCACTGTCGTTCGACAGCGGCTCGATCAACGTGGGTTCGTAGTGCAGGGAGCCTTCGACGAGATGTCCGCCGCGAAGGATCGTGTCACCCGCCTCGCGGGCCCGAGTGACGAATCCATCGACTGCTGCCCGATGCTCGGGATGCACCATCGGGGCGATGTCGGTCGCTTCGTCGCGCGAGTCGCCCATCACCATCGCGTCCGCGTGTGCGTTGAAGCGCTCGAGGAACTCGTCGCGCACCGATGCCTCGACCAGCAGTCGGGTTCCGGCGAGACACACCTGACCAGAGTCGTCGAACTGCCAGGCGGCACGGTGGGCGGCGGCATCGAGATCGGAATCGGCAAAGACCATCAGCGGGCCCTTGCCACCGAGCTCGGCGGTGAACGGAACGATGTTCTCAGCCGCGGCCCGACCGATGTGACGGGCGGTGACGGGCGATCCGGTGAAGGTGATGCGGCGGACGCGGTCATCGGCGACGAGGGCGGCTCCGACCTCCTCGCCGATGCCTTGCACCAGGTTGTACGCACCGTCCGGGAACCCGGCCTCGATGGTCAGTTCGGCGAGGAGGGCAGCCGACAACGGCGACCACTCGGCGGGTTTGTGAATCACCGTGTTGCCCGCCGCCAGCGCTGGCGCGAGCTTCCAGGTGCTCAGCATGAACGGAGCGTTCCAGGGTGTGATCACGACGGCGGGCCCGGCGGGCATGCGCTGCACGACATTGCGCATGTTCTTCGCATCCCAGTCGCGCTCCGCGTGTTCAACGACCAAGTCGGCGTAGAGGCGGAAGTTGAGTGCGCCCCGTGCGACGAGGCGAGCGCGCATCGATGCGAGGAGGAAGGCCATGTCGAGCGACTCGACCATGGCGATCTCGTCGGTGTTCGCTTCGATCAGGTCAGCCAGGCGATGGAGCACCTCGGCCCGCTCGGCCGGTGTGAATCGGCCCCAGGTCTCGAATCCCTCGGCGGCGGCGCCGACGGCCGCGTCAGCCGTGGCCTGATCGCCACGGGCGACATCGGCCAGCGGGCCATGGTCCCAGTCGAGCGGCGAGTTCGTCGGGAAGGTCTGGTCCGACCCGATCCACCGTCCACCGATCAGGTGATCGACGGGAACGTTGACGCCACCTACGTCGGCGGTTCTCATCGTCGGCGTGTCTCCGAGGTCGCGTCAGCACTACCGTCACACAGGGTCGTCACACGGGGTAGTTTGGTACCGAACCTCTCAGCC